>JBNAKH010000064.1:0-3246 GCA_052047495.1 Candidatus Pelagibacter sp. | reverse complement strand
ATAATAAAAAATTTAAATTTTATTCATTAAAGAAAGCAGAAGAAAATGGTTTGGAGGGTATTTCTAAATTACCAAAATCCCTTAAAGTTTTGTTAGAAAATTTGTTAAGATATGAGGATGATATATCGGTTACAAAAAATCAAATTGAAGCAATCAAAAATTGGCTAAAAACAAAAAAATCAAAAACAGAAATTGCTTATCGACCCGCAAGAGTGTTACTACAAGATTACACTGGAATTCCTGCAGTGGCTGACTTGGCAGCTATGAGAGAAGCTGTGAAAGAAAAAAATAAAGATCCTAAGACAATTAATCCACTTTCTGCAGTAGATCTCGTTATTGATCATTCAGTTCAAGTTGATCAGTCTGCTAAAGCAGATTCGTTTGATAAAAATGTTGAAATTGAATTTAATAGAAATGGTGAGAGATATTCTTTTTTAAAATGGGGTCAGCAAGCATTCAACAATTTTAGAATAGTTCCCCCTGGAACTGGAATTTGTCATCAGGTAAATTTAGAATACTTATCCAAAGTAGTATGGAGTGAAGAATTTGAAGGACAAAATTATCTTTTTCCAGATACATTAGTAGGAACTGATAGTCATACTACTATGGTTAATGGACTTTCAGTTTTAGGATGGGGAGTAGGTGGTATTGAAGCTGAAGCGGGAATGTTAGGTCAGCCCATTTCAATGCTTATTCCTGAAGTAATAGGTTTTGAAGTAAAAAACAAAATGCCAGAAGGTACTACTGCAACAGACTTAGTTTTAACAGTTGTTAAAATGTTAAGAGACAAGGGTGTGGTTGGAAAGTTTGTAGAATTTTATGGCGATGGTTTAAAGAATTTAACTTTAGCTGATCGTGCAACAATTGCAAATATGGCTCCAGAGTATGGAGCAACTTGTGGTTTTTTTCCAATAGATGAAGAAACTTTAAGATATCTAAAATTTTCTGGCAGAGATGAAATGACAGTAAAAATAGTTGAGGAATATGCGAAAACTCAGGGTTTGTGGTCTAGTGAAGATATTGATTTTACTGATACTTTAACTTTGGATATGACAACTATTGTTCCTACTATCTCAGGGCCAAAAAGACCACAAGATAAGGTTTTATTAACTGATGCTTCAACTAGTTTTAAGAAAAGTTTTTCTGAAGTGACTGGTAAAAAAGATTTTTCAGTTTCAAAAGTTAAAGATAAGAAATATTCAATTAAAGATGGATCTATTTTAATTGCGGCAATTACATCTTGTACAAACACTTCTAATCCAAATGTTTTAATTGGAGCAGGGCTCTTAGCTAAGAAAGCGGTTGAATTAGGATTAGAGGTAAAACCTTGGGTTAAAACTTCATTAGCACCAGGATCACAAGTTGTAACAGACTATCTGGAGAAAGCAGGATTGAATACTTATTTAGATAAACTTGGTTTTCATCTAGTTGGTTATGGTTGTACTACGTGCATCGGAAATTCAGGTCCATTAGCTGATGAGATTGTTGAGTCTATACAAAAAGAAAATATCTATGCTGTTTCAGTACTGTCTGGCAATAGAAATTTCGAGGGTAGAATTTCTCCACATATAAAAGCAAATTATCTTGCCTCACCTCCGCTAGTCGTTGCTTATGCTCTTGCCGGTCATATGAATTTTGATTTGTATAAAGATAGCTTTGGTAAAGATAAAGATGGTAAAGATATTTTTATGAAAGATATTTGGCCATCAAATAAAGAAATTGAAGATGTATTAAAATCATCTTTAAACCCAGAAATGTTTGTGAAGAGATATTCAAATGTTTCTGAAGGACCAAAACAATGGCAACAAATTAAAACGGAGAAAAGTAGTATTTATAATTGGGAAGAAAATTCTACATATGTAAAAAAACCGCCTTTTTTTGAAAATCTTCCAGATCAACCTGAAGGTTTTAAAAAAATTCATGATGCTCGCCCATTATTAATTTTGGGTGACATGGTAACAACAGATCATATTTCCCCTGCTGGTAACATTCAAAAAGAAAGTCCTACAGGTGAATATTTTATGAAACACCAAATTTTACCGAAAGATTATAATTCTTATGGTGCCAGAAGAGGAAATCACGAAGTAATGATGAGAGGAACATTTGCTAATATTAGAATAAGAAATGAGATGGCACCTGGCACAGAAGGTGGATTTACAACGCTTTACCCAGAAAAAAAAGTGATGCCAATTTATGATGCAGTTGTTGAATATAAAAAAAGAGGAACAGATTTAGTTGTTATCGGTGGAAAAGAATATGGAACAGGCTCGTCAAGAGATTGGGCAGCGAAAGGAACTAAACTTTTAGGAGTAAAGACTGTAATTGCTGAAAGTTTTGAGAGAATTCATAGATCTAACTTAATTGGGATGGGTATTTTACCATTACAATTTATTGATAATATTGACAGGAAAAACTTAAAATTAATTGGTTCAGAATTGATAAGTATAATTAATCTTGAAAATGGAATTAATCCTTCTGAAAAAGTCAAAGTAGAAATTAAGTATGCTTCAGGTGAAATTAAAACGATCCAAGCACTTTGTAGAATAGATACTAAAAATGAGTTAGAGTATTATAAAAATGGAGGAATATTACAATACGTTCTTCGAAATATGATTTAATTATGGATGAAGATATAGCAATCATTAATAGCAATACTAGAAATCAGAGAATAAAAGATTTTTTTACAAAAAATAAAAAACTAATCATATCTTTTTTAATCATTTTGATATTAATTTTGCTAGGTTTTTACTCATATCAAATCTATCAAGATAAAAATAAAATTAAGATTTCAGATAAGTATAATAGTTCAATCATTAAACATAAGAATGGAGATAATTCCGGGATAGTATCGGCCATGCAAGAGATAGTAGAAAATAAAGATCCAACTTATTCTCCATTGGCTTTGTATTACTTAATAGATAATGAGTTAGTGAGTGATAAAAATAAAATTAATAGCTTGTTTGATATATTGATTAACAAAACTTCATTGGATAGTGAAATTAAGTATCTTATAATTTATAAAAAAGCTCTTTATAATGCTGATACAATTAATGAAGGTCAAATTTTAGAAATTTTAAATCCTGTAATTAATTCAAAAAGTGTTTGGAAGTCTCATGCTTTATATTTGATAGCAGAGTACTTTTATTCTAAAGGTGAAAAGCAAAAATCCAAAGAATTTTTCAGTCAAATAATTACTTTAGAAAACGCTAATTTGGATATACTCAAGGAAACACAAAAAAGACTAAA
>JBNAKH010000063.1:0-16063 GCA_052047495.1 Candidatus Pelagibacter sp. | reverse complement strand
TTGATGATGAAACTATTTCAAAATCAGTTGAAAAATTTAACATTGATAGAAATAAAATTAATATACTCTTAGGAATTGGTGGCTCAGGCCCAACGAAAAGAGTTCCCTCAAGAATATTTATTAATTTTATGGAAAAAATTTCAAAAATTAAAAAATGTAAGTTTTATCTTGCCACCGGTAAAAATAGTGATGAGCAAATTATTCTTAATGAAATACTTCAGTCTAAATTTAAAGACGCATGTTTACCTTTAGATGATTTATCGATTAAAGAAATTTTGCCGATCATAAAAAACTGTAATCTGTCTATTTGTAATGACTCAAGTTTTAGTCACTTATCTGCGGCATTGGGGACTAAAACGATAACTTTGATGGTTGATACTCCAATTATTTACGGAAATTATAATACTAAAATGTTCCCTGTAATTCCAGATGGTGAGGAAACTGTCAAGCATCATACCTCTGGAAAAGATAGAATAAATCCACAGAAAATATTTGATAAAGCTTTAGAGATTCTAAATTAAGAAATATCGTTCAAAACTATATCTTTTGCTTCATTTACTATTGAGGACAACCTAGCTGTCTCTGGTGAAATATCCGGATGGATTTTTTTTTGTATTTTAACATAAGCTTTATTTACATCTTCTTTTGTAATTTTTTTATTCACATCTAAATTTAATATTTTATATGCTTCAGTTACTGAAATTGAAGATGAGTTATTTAGGTTCGATTGATTAAAAGAAAATCTTCCTGATCTTCTCAATGTTTGAATTAATCTATAAAGCGATATTAATTGAAAAATAGATAGACCTTTTAATTTTAATAATGCAAGACTAGCTAATGTAAAAGGCAACGTTAATAAAAAACGCCCACCGATGGCAAATAAAATTGCTAATACAATAAATCCAAGTATTAATAAAATCCTTAGACCTTTTGATATTTTTTTTGAGGAAATCTTAGTTATAAATTTCAATAGAAAGTATAAAATAGTCAAAATGACTAATGTATAAATTATGATATTCATATAGTTCTTCTTTTTTATGAAGGTACCACAACTTAGAAAAAAACCGGAAATAAAATCTTGTCACAACAAGAGTTGGGAAGATAATTACAGCTGGATACATCAAAAAGATATTCTTGAAGTCTTAAAAGACAAAAATAAATTAAATCCAGAAGTAAAAAAATACTTAATTGAAGAAAACAATCACACTGACTATCATCTTAAAGATACTAAAAACTTACAGAAAAAACTCTTTGATGAAATAAAGGGAAGAATAAAATTAGATGATGAGTCTCTTCCTTTTAGAGATCACACTTTTGATTATTGGACAAAAACCACAACCGAAGGAAATTATTCTATCAAACTCCGTAAAAAAATTAATACAGATAATGTTGAAGAAATTTGGAACGGAGATAAAGAAAAAGAAAAATTAGGCGTTGAATATTTTGGAGTGGGAGATTTAGAGGTAAGCCATAACGATAAGCTACTTGCATATTCTCTGGATACCAAAGGATCAGAGTATTACAAAATCTTCATAAGAGATATTTCAACAAATAAGTTGGTCACAAAAGAAATAATGGATACATCTGGCAGTATTACTTTTAGTCTAGACGATAAATATATTTTTTACTCAAAATTAGATGAAAATCATCGTGCCCGAAAAATATATAGACATAAAATTGGAGACCATTTAAGTGAGGATTATTTGGTTTTTGAAGAAAAAAGTGAAGCTTTTACAGTTGGAATAAGCTTAACCTCTGATGAAAAATATTATCTAATAACAACTTCTGATCACAACACATCAGAGCAATACTACTTTGGTGTTGATGAAATAACTCCAAAACCAAAATTAATCATTAAAAGACAAAGAGGAATTTTATACTCTATAAATTCTTGGGCTAACAATTTTTACAATCATACAAATAATGATGCTGAAGATTTTAAGATTGATATCTCTTCAAGCTTAGAGAACCAAAGTTGGAAACCTTTTGTGCCTTCAAAAAATGAGGTTTTAATTGGTGGTTGTGTGTTTTTAAAAAATTGGATAATTCGATCAGAAACTTCTGATGCATTAGATAAGTTATTCATAAGAAATATATCAACAAATTTTGAGGAAGAATTAATTTTTTCAGATGAAAAAGTATACGTACCAAATATTTCTCTTAAACAAAAAGATCGAAACACAGACGAAATTTACCTTGGATATTCATCGCCGAAAACTCCTTCAAGAGTTTATTCATATAATCTTTCAGATAAATCTAAAAAATTAGTAAAAGAACAAGAAATTCCATCAGGCCATAATTCAGAAGATTATATTGTAGAGAGAATTGAATATAAATCTCATGATGGAAGAATGGTTCCTTTAACAATAACAAGACATAAGAAAACTAAGATTGATGGAACTGCAAATGTCTTATTGTACGGTTATGGTTCATACGGAAATTCAATGAGCCCTAGTTTTTCATCTACACGTTTGAGTTTGATCAACAGAGATATCATCTGGGCTACAGCCCATATTAGAGGTGGAATGGAAAAAGGTATGAAATGGTGGAAAGAAGGAAAATTAACAAACAAAAAAAATACTTTTGAGGATTACATTTATGCGGCTAAATATTTAATTGAAAAGAAATACTCTTCAGCTGGTAAGATCATTGGTATGGGTGGATCTGCAGGTGGATTATTAATGGGAGCAGTGGTAAACCAATCTCCAAAATTATTTTTAGGGATTATAATGGCGGTTCCATTTGTTGACTCTTTAACTACTAACCTTGATCACTCTCTACCATTAACAGTTGGTGAATTTGATGAGTTTGGTAATGCCAAAGATAATAAAGATCACTTTGATTATATATTTTCTTATGCTCCTTATAATAATATAAAAAAAATGGACTACCCTCATATGTTAATTACCACTAGTTTAAGTGACAATAGAGTATTGTTTGATGAGCCTGCTAAATTTACTGCCAAGCTAAGAGACTTAAAAACAGATAATAATTTATTACTTTTAAAAACAGAAATGGATGCAGGTCATGGTGGAAAATCAGGTAGAGATGGCGCTATAGAAGAAATAGCTTTAGACTATGCTTTTGCACTAAAAATTTCAAAAAAAATTTAATTTCTCAATCTTGAAAAAACTTAAATCGTTCCTACATAATTTGTGTAGGTCGCCTAATGGGGCTTATAAATAAACTTGCTTAATAAAGGAGGATATATGACAAGTAAGGATCTATCTATATTTAACTCATTAAGACCATTCTCGATTGGGTTCGACGATATGTTTGATCAATTTGAGAATATGTTGGGAAATGGTGCAATGACAATGCAATCCAATTACCCACCATACAACATCAGAAAGACTGGTAAAGATAACTACGCTATTGAAGTTGCTTTAGCAGGTTTCAACAAAAAAGATGTTGAGGTTGAGTTCGAAGATAATTTATTAACTGTAAGAACAAAACAAGTTGATAAATCTGAGGATAAAAATGCTGATGGAGAGATCATTCATAAGGGAATATCTCAAAGACAATTTGCTAGATCATTTACAATTGCTGATGACGTTAAAGTAAATGGTGCCGAGCTCAAAGATGGTCTTTTAACAATATCTTGCGAAAGAATTGTACCAGAGCATAAGAAGAAAAAACTAATCGAAATTAGATAAGTTAAAGCCTTGCTTGCGGGGCAACTAGCTCCGCAAGTAAACTAAAAACATCCTTTTGATGAAAATCCAATTACCACTGAGTTAGTGTCTACCTCAAATTTTCTTTCACAAGAAATACCATATTTTTTTGTTTTATATACAAGAACTTGATTTCCTTTTTCGTTCTTAAAATCTTCATCAGGATTTCCTAGATCAATTTTAAGTTCACTGGATAATTGACCTATGTATTTACCCAATCTTTTATTTTCTTGCTCAACAATTTTGTCAGTTTTTTCTTGTACGGTCTGGCATGCAGTGACCATTAAGAAGAAACTAAGTAACAACACGATTAATTTAAAATTTCTCATTTTCATATTCTAGCTTCTAAATATGACCAAAATATAAACTTCTTAGTTGAATTATGTTGATAAAATTAGATTTGGCTAAGTATTTGTCAAAAGAATCATCTATTTAGTCAGGATAGGAGGAATAATGTTAGACAAATATTTTGAGTACAAAAAACACAAAACAGATTTTAAAACAGAAGTAATAGCCGGAACTACTACTTTTTTAACCATGGCTTATATCATGTTTTTAAATCCGTTTATTTTATCAGGTGAATTTGCTGGGCCCGAAAAAGGTTTCTTTGATTTCGGCGCAGTTTACACTGCAACTATTCTAGCAACTGCCCTAGCTTGTTTCATAATGGCATTTCATGGAAAAACTTGGCCGATTGGTCTTGCGCCAGGAATGGGGATTAATGCTTTTGTAGCTTTTGGAGTTTGTGCAGGTATGGGATATACACCGCAACAAGCTTTAGGTGCTGTATTAGTTGCTGGTGTATTATTTTTAATTATATCATTAACACCAATAAGAGCGTGGCTTATCAACTCTATCCCTAAGAGTTTAAAGTTAGGAATTGGCGCAGGAATTGGTTTGTTCTTAGCAATTATCGGTCTTCAGATAATGGAAGTAGTTGTCGATAATCCTGTAACATTAGTACAGCTTGGAAATTTAAGTGATCCACTTGTTTTATTAGGATGCGCGACTTTTATTGCAATAATTGTTTTAGATAAAATGAATGTTAAAGGTAATATCATTATTGGTATTTTAGTATTTAGTATAATTGCTTGGGCTACAGGTCTTGCAAAGTTTAATGGTATCGCAAGTGCTCCACCTTCAATGACTTATCTTTTTGAATTTGATTTATCTGCAGCTATGACAGCTGGAATGTCTACAGTCATATTTACTTTATTGTTTGTAGACTTTTTTGATACTGCAGGAACTTTAACTTCAGTTGCCAATGTAGCTGGAAAAGTGGGCAAAGATGGAAAAGTTAAAGACATCAATAAAGCAATGTTATCAGACAGCGTAAGTACTGTTGCGGGAGCTGTAATGGGAACCACAACGGTAACTAGTTACGTTGAATCTGGGGCTGGGGTAAAAGCTGGTGGAAAGACTGGCATGACCTCTTTGGTAATTGGTATATTATTTTTAGCATGTATATTTTTTGCGCCCTTAGCAACTAGTTTGCCAAAACAAATTGATGGTGCTGCTTTACTTTTTGTTTCAGTTCTATTTATAAGAAATATTACTGATATAGAGTGGAACGATGTTTCAGAGTCTGCTCCAGCAATTCTTGCAATGATCGCTATGCCTTTAACTTATAGTATAAGCAATGGTATTGCTCTAGCTTTCGTATCATATGCTTTAATCAAGATATTCACTGGTAAATTTGCAACTACTTCACCAGCTATTTGGGTAATAGCAATTTTGAGTGTTGTAAGTTTTGCAGTTGCTTAAATATTAATTGAACAGGGCTAGTATAAACTAGCCCTGTTTATTTTTTTTCACAATCTCCTCAATAGACAATTCTTCATAATGTTCTGTAGGTTGAACAATCCACGGATCTGAGTCTAATCTGATAGGACAAAAATCAGGTTCGAAAGTTGACGATTTCTTTTTCCATAAACAAGCAGTTTTTACTTCTTTTATATAATCTTTAGTTGGGCCATAATTTTTTAACCACTCAATGCTTTTATTAAGCGTTAAACCGGTATCGGAGAGATCATCTATTAGAAGAACCTTATTAAAATCTTTGTTATTTGCCAAAGAACTTATTTCTCTTGCAAACATCAATTGGCCCTGTTGATCCTCTAAACCTTTACCTGAATAACTTTGAATAACAATATATGCGATTGGTAATTTCAAAATTCTTGATAAAATATCAATAATAGGAGCTGCCCCTCTCATAATACCAACTAATACAGTTGGTTTATATTTTTCATGAATTTGTATTGCTAACTTTTCAACAATTTGAGTATATTCATCAAAACTGATAATTAATTTCTCTGCCATGAAATTTATTATCATAATTAAAAATAATTAAAAAGGAGAAATCATGAAGGCTTATTGGATAAGTTTGTATACTAAAGTTAATGACCAAAAAAATTTAAAAAAGTATGCAGAGACAGTAACTCCAATTATTAAAAGTTATGGTGGTTTACCTTTGGTTAGAGGTGGTAAACATACAACTTTCGATGGTGATGATTTTTTAAGAACTGTGGTTTGGGAATTTCCAAATTACGAGCAAGCTTTAAAATGTCATCAATCTAAAGAATATCAGGCTGGTTGGGATTTAGCCAAAAAGACCACTATAAGACACATGCAAATCGTTGAGGGATTTAGTACTGAATAGGCTCAGGATCTATACTTCTCCACAAATACCATGTAGCTACTGAGCAATAAGGTGAAAATCTTTTTTGAAGTAAAGACACAAATTTTTCCGGTGGAAAATATTTTTTATTATAATTTTTAGAAATCGCTCTCAAAAGCCCAATATCTTGTATAGGCCAAATGTCAGATCTATTATAAGTAAAAAGTAAAATCATTTCAGCCGACCATCTACCTATTTGTCTTAAATTAGATAAATAAACTATAGCTTCCTCATCACTCATATTCTTTATTAATTTAGGATTAAAGGATTTATTAATGATTTGTTTTGCTAAACTTTTTATTCCTAAGACTTTTTGCCTACTTAATCCACAATTTCTTAGTTGTGTTGAGGTCAATTTAGATACAGTTTTTGGATTAATTTTATTTTTACATTTTTTCTTAAATTTTAAAAAAACTGAATTTGCTGCAGCAACACTTATTTGCTGACCAATAATACTTTTACATAATGAAAAAAAAATATCCTTTCTTGAGGTAAGAATTGTTTCATTGGGACTTCGATAATTTTTAATTAATCTTGACATTATTTTGTCCCTTTTGGATAAATATCTTTTAGCTTTATTCCAATATTTTGGAACTTTAGTCATTGATTGTTTTAGAAGTGATTATTTTTTTATTGTAAATTTCTCTTCTAAAAATAATTAATGTTGAAATAATTACCAAAGAGGCTCCAAGAAGAGTTTTGATTGTTGGAACCTCACCCCAAATGAAATATCCAAAAATTATTGCAAACAAAAGAGCTAAATATTTTAAAGGAGTTACCAAAGAAACCTCTGAATATTTATATGACTGACCTAACCACAGATTTGCAACACCTCCAAAAATGCCAACAAAAGATAATAAAATAAAATCCTCTAAATTAGGCATAACCCATCCTTGTGGAATAGTTAAAAAACTCAGTAAGGTTATTGATAAGGAAAAATAGAATGAAATTAACCAAACTGGTTCTGTGGTCGATAACTGTCTAATTGATATCGCTACATAAGATAGACCAAGACAAAATATTATGGGAAAAATATAATAAATGTTAAGTTCACTTATCCCTGGTTCAGTGATTACTAATATTCCTATAAAACCAACTGTAACAGCTAACCATCTATAAATGCCAACTTTTTCACTTAATAAAAAAATTGAAAATATAGTTGTAAAAATTGGAGCAGCAAAAGAAATACTTACCACAGTTGCGAGGGGTAATTTTCTTAGAGCAATAAAAATTGCTACTAAAGCAATTAAACCCGACAAGCACCTTAGGGCATGCAAGCCTGGTCTTTTGGTTTGATAAAAATTGTGAAGTCTATCTCTTGGTATAATGAAAAAATAAAATAGTATTCCAAAAAACCCTCTAAAAAATAAAACCTGTCCAATCGGATAATCGACTGACCACTTTACAATTATATCCATTAGTGAAAATGCACAAACAGACATAAACATGTACAAAAATCCCAATTGATTTTTACTAAGCATACGAATAATTTGTAAATTAATTTAAATCATAATCAATGGAAATAGCAGTTTTAGCACTTGGATGTTTTTGGGGACCTGAAATCAAATTCAGCAAAATTAATGGTGTTATCAAAACTGAAGTTGGCTATTGCGGTGGTAATAGTTCACAAACCACCTATAAAGAAGTTTGTACAGGGAGTACAAATCATGCTGAAGTTGTTAAAATTGATTTTGATGAGAAAGTAATTACTTATGAAGAAATTTTAAAAATTTTTTTTGAAATTCATGACCCAACCACACTAAATTCTCAGGGACCAGATTTTGGTACACAATATAGAAGTGAAATCTTTTATTTAAATGACAATCAAAAAAAAATTGCAGAAGATGTTTTGGACCAGGTTAATAAAAAGTTATCAGGGAAAGTGGTAACAAAAATTTCCCTACTAAAAAACTATTGTATTGCTGAGGAATATCATCAAAAATATTTAGAAAAGAGATAATGTCATTAGTAGAAACTGATTGGCTCGAAAATAATAAAGACAAAGTAAAAATAATTGATTGCTCGTGGCACATGCCACAAACGAAAAGAAATGGTTTTGAAGAGTATAAAACTCAACATATCCCGGAGTCCATTTTTTTTGACCTAGATGATAATTCGGACAAAAATACAAATCTTCCACATATGTTAGTGAATAAAAATGAATGGGAAAAAATAGTCTCAAAGATGGGAATCAAAAATGAGGATATGATTATTATTTATGATAATTCTGATGTTGTTAGCTCATGTCGCTGTTGGTTTAATTTTATCTATTATGGTCATGATCCTAAACTAGTTCATGTTTTAAATGGGGGTTTAAAAAAATGGATAGAAGAAAAAAGAAAAGTAACAAATAATTTATCTAAAGTTATGAAGTCAGACTACAAAAGTTTTGAAAATCAGGAATTAGTTAAAAACAAAGATTCAATTAATCAAAATATAGAAACCCAAAATTTTAGGGTTGTTGATGCTAGAAGCAAAGAAAGATTTGAAGGAAAGGTTCCTGAGCCTAGAGAGGGATTAAAAAGTGGAAATATTAAAAATTCTGTTTGCATACCATTTGGCTCTTGTCTTAATCAGGATAGAACTTTTAGAAATAAACAAGAACTTGAAAAAATTTTTCAATCTTCCTTAAAAAACTTAAATGATAAAAATATTGTCTTTTCATGTGGATCTGGGGTAACCGCGTGTGTTTTGGCACTAGCTTATTCTTTAATAAATGATAAATATCGTCCCTGTATATATGATGGCTCTTGGGCTGAATACGGGTTAATTTAAAAAGAATGAAAAGATCGACTAAAACTATATCAATTATTTTAATATTTTTTCTAATCATTGCAGCGGTAATTATTGGTAGAACAATGATTGGAAATCATTTTAAAAAAAAATTCAGTAAAAGACCCCCTCCAGGAATAATTGTCACCGAAGTGGTAAAAAAAGAATTTGCTGAAACAATAGAGACATTTGGTACTGCAATCTCAAAAAAATCTGAAACTTTCAAAATAAAAAAGGATGATCTTTTTGAAGATTTAAAATTGAAAGACTTTGTTAAAAAAGGAGATGTATTAATCAAGTTGAAAAGTGGAAATATTATAGCTCCATTCAGTGGAGTACTTGGTTATACTGGTCTTACGGAAGATATTCTTGTATCTAATAATATATTCATCATAACATTAGATGATAATTCAACTATTTACTCAGACATTAAAATTCCAGAGAACTATTCGGCATCTATTAAAAAAGGTCTTCCAGTTGACGTAAAATTATCTAGTTTTAAGGATAAAACTTTTTCAGGTGAGGTTGATTTTGTATCAAGCAGGATTAACGCTGATACAAGAAGTATATTATCCAGAATTAAGGTACAAAATAATGATCTCGAACTAATCTCGGGATCTCTTTTAGAAGTAAGCGTTAAATTTAATCTTAGAAACTCATTAAGTGTACCTGATACAAGTGTGATGATTGAAGGTGACAAATCCTATGTTTACAAAATAAATGGCGAAAATGTTGCAAATAAAACTGAGGTTAAAACCGGTCTAAGAAGTAATAAAAATATCGAGGTAATTTCTGGATTAAGTGAAGGGGAAATAATCGTCGCGGAAGGATTAAAAAAAGTAAGACCTAGAGGAAAAATAAAACCTATTACAAAATAAATGTTTATTACCGAACTAAGCATAAAAAGACCAGCTGTTTCTTGGGTAATGTCTTTAATCTTAATTATTTTTGGTTTATTTGTCTTTTGGAAATTACCAGTTAGAGAATTACCTAATGGAATACAACCGCCTGTAGTCCAAGTCCAAGTAGATTACAAATCTGCATCAGCATCAATTGTAGATCAAGAAGTTACTCAAGTCGTTGAAGATGTTATTGGAGGTGCTGAAGGTATAAAAAATATAGACTCAAAATCTGAGAATGGAAGAAGCACAATTAATGTAGAGTTTGATACTAGTATTGATTTAGACAATGCTGCTAACGATATAAGAGAGAGAGTTGCGAGAGTTGTAGATAATTTACCATCTGAGTCTGATCCTCCTCAAATATTAAAAAGGGCAGCTGGTTTTACTACGACTATGTGGTTGTCGTTATCATCTGCAACTTGGAGTGATCTTGAACTAGGTGACTATGCAGAAAGATATTTAGTGGATCAGTTTTCTAGTATTAAAAATGTTGGAAGGATACTTGTTGGTGGTCTAAGAGAATTAAGTATCAGAGTTTGGATAGATCCAATTAAACTTGCTGCAAATGATTTAACTATTAAGGAAGTCGAACTTGCAATGCGTGGAGAAAATATAAGTCTTCCAGCTGGTACTCTTGAGGCAGATAACATTGACCTAACATTAAATTTAGATAAATCATACAACGATATAAATTCGATTAAACAGTTACCAATAAAAAAAACGAATAATAAAGTAATTTTGTTATCTGATGTTGCTGATATTGAATTTGGACCTGTTTCAGAAAAAACACTTTTTAAAGCTCAAACAAAAGATCAGGTTAATTTAAGGACAGTTGGAATTGGTATTTACGCGAGAAGTGGGGCCTCGACAGTTGAGCTCTCGAACGAAATCAAAAAAAAGATAGTAGAAGTTAAAAAATCTTTACCAAGTGAACTAGATTTAAGAGTTTCGTTTAATAGGGCAAACTACGTGGAGGCTGCTATTGAAGAGGTATATAAAACCCTTTTGATTGCTTTTGTATTAGTAGTGCTAATAATTTATTTATTTCTCGGGAATCTTAAAGCTGTAGTCGTTCCAGCAATCGCTCTTCCAGTAAGCTTAATAGCATCTTTTTTAGGTCTTTATATTTTTGGATTATCAATAAACATATTTGTTCTTTTAAGTTTTATTTTAGCGATTGGAATAATTACTGATGACTCGGTGATTATGACTGATGCAATATATCGAAGAATTGAAAATGGAGAAACTCCACTAGTTGCTGCTTATAAAGGATCCAAACAAATTTCATTTGCAATCATAGCGACAACATTAATTTTAGTAGCTGTATTTTTACCACTAATATTTATCGAGGGAATATCAGGAACATTATTTAGAGAAACAGCAATTGCATTATCATTTTCAATAGTTGTTTCATCATTTGTTGCTCTTACCTTGTCGCCAATGCTCGCAAGTAAATTTTTAAATAAGAAGGCTTCAAAGAGGATTTTTATTCAAAAATTTGAAAAAATATTTTTAGGATTTTCAAAATTTTATAAAGAGACTTTAGATGTAATTGCTCACAAAACAAAATCAGTAGGTTCTTTTATTATATTTATAATTATTTGCTCTGTATTATTGTTTAGTTTCTCTAAAAAAGAATTATTGCCAATGGAAGATCGTGGTGCTTATTTAATTATTGGCGCAACGGATGAAGGAAGCTCTTTTGAGTACACACAAGAACAGGCACAAAAAGTCGAAGCTAGATTAATTCCACTTTTACAAGCTGAAGATAGTCCATACTCAAGATTTATTATGAGAGTACCTGGTTTTGGTAGTTCTGCAAACTCATATAATAGTTTTATCATAATTGCACTTTTAGATGACTGGAAAAATAGGAAAAAAGGACAACAAGTTGTTTTAAGAGAGGCTATTGGAAAAATTGTTACATTACCTCAAGCTCTTGCATTTCCAATATCTCCACAATCAATCAGGGTATCTAATTATAATAAGCCAGTGCAAATGGTTATTTATGGAAGTACCTATGAGGAACTTGAAGAAATTCAAAAAAGAGTAATTAGAAAATTAAGGTCTAACAAAAGTCTCTCAAGAATTGAGTCTGATTACAATCGAAATAAACCTGAAGTGAAATTAGTTATCAATAAAAATAAAGCTAAAGATTTAGGTGTTTCAACAAAAGCAATAGGAGAAACACTTGAGACTCTTTATGGTGGAAAAAAAATTACAACTTTCAATAAATTAGGTAAAGAATACCCAATTGTAGTTCAGCAATATTTATCCGATAGGAGGAATAAAGAGGGAGTTTCTAAAATATTTGTTCGTTCTGAGACAAATGGAAAACTAATCTCTTTATCAAATTTAGTTAGTTTTAAAGAGGAGGGTTCAGCAAAACAACTTGCAAGGTACAATAGACAACGAGCAGTCACGATATCTGCAAATATTAATGAAGGATACACCTTAACCGAGGCGATAAAATTCTTTGAGAATATCATGGCAGATATAGCTCCAAAAAATCAAATTACCTGGAAAGGTAAATCAGAGGAAATTAAAGAGACTAGTAATGAATTATTTATAATTTTTGCTCTCGCGTTGCTCACGGCTTACTTGGTGATGGCAGCAACATTTAACTCATTCATTCATCCATTCATTATAGTTTTAACTGTTCCTTTGGCAATTTTTGGTGGTTTAGTATTTATTTTATTTTTGAATAGTTCAGTTAATATTTTTTCTCAGATCGCTTTGATAATTCTTATTGGTATCTCGACTAAAAATAGTATTTTAATTGTTGATTATGCCAATCGAATAAGGACTACAGGAAAAAGTATTGAAATAGCTGTGAAAGAGGCTTGTGCAGTAAGATTTAGACCTATCATTATGACATCATTAAGTACAATGATCGCAATGATACCTTTAGTTATAGGGAATATTGGCCCAGGTGCAGGTGAAGGATCAAGATTAGCTGTGGGAGCAACCATCTTGGGTGGTATGATAATTTCAACTTTTTTCACATTATATGTTACTCCATCTATGTATTTAGCTTTAGCAAAAAACACCAAAAGGATTGATGTAATAGACCTGGAGTTAAAAAAAGAACTCTCTAAAAAATAATATATTTATTTTTATTTAAAGAATTGCTGCAACTCAATAATTGTTTTTTATAAATATTAGATTGTTTCTCAACTTTTTTAGCTAATCCAATAACTTTTTTATTTTTTTTATAATGCTTAAAATTTCCCCAGCCCTCATGATAGGCCAAATATTGTTTAAAAGCGTCTTGTTTGGAAATTTTTAAAATTGTTTCTGATTTACTAGTATACCAACCAATGAAATCAACACTATCTTTAAATCTAGCTCTTGTTGCTAACTTATTTCCTGTTTCTTTTTTATATTGTTCCCAAGTCCCTTTTACTGCCTGAGAATATCCAAATGAACTTGATGGGCGTTTATAAGGGATTACTTTAAATATTTTTTGTCTAGCTGGCTTAGCTAACCAGTCAAAATCTGACTCCATTTTTATAATAGCTAATTGAATATAAATAGGAGTACCCCATTTTTGCTCTGTTTTTTTTGCATACTTGTACCAGAGATAACGCTCATTAAATATTGAACAACTATTTGCAGTATTTGATGGAATTGATGAGCATCCTGTTAAGAAAAAAATAAATATTATAACAAATTTATTTTTTAGTGATCCCATATTTATTTATAAGATTCTTAACAAAAATTACAACTATCACCCCTAATAAATTTCCAAACAGATCTGACCACTGAAAACTCCTTTCAGGGATTAATATATGAAACACCTCTAATAAAACTGAAATTACTAAAAGATAATATAAAACTAGTTTTAATTTTTCTGAATTTAAAAAAGTTAAATATCCTAAAATAGTAACCAATCCGAAAGCGTAAAAGTGGTTAGAGGATATTTGGAGAAAATCTGATGTAATTTGTGGTTGAACTTTACAATTATCAAAAAAAACACATCCCAATAAACTCCCAGGGAATAAATATAAGATGATTAATAATAAATTAATTACATAAAAAAATATTTTAAATTTTGAAAAAAAATTTATCATTTAATTTGATAGTTTTATTTATAAATTTAATTTAAACATAATTATATGAGTTTTTTAATATTAGTGAGGCATGGACAAAGTATTTGGAATCTAGAGAAAAAATTTACTGGTTGGGTTGATGTTGATTTGACCGAAAAAGGTATATTGGAGGCAAAAAAAGCAGGATTTTTATTGAAAAACAAAAACATCAAAATTGATTTTTATTACACTTCTCTTCAATTAAGAGCAAATAATACTCTTAAAATAATTCAACAAGAGTTAGATGATAAAAAAAATTTTACTAAAGCTTGGCAATTGAATGAGAGACATTACGGAGCACTAACTGGTTTGAATAAAATTGAAATGAGTAAAAAAATTGGCGAAGATAAAATTTATGAGTTTAGAAGATCATGGGATTTAAGACCAGATCCACTAAAAAAGGAAAGTCCATATCATCCACTTAATATTGATACTTATAAACAAATTCCGAGAGAATCATTACCTGACACTGAGTCTTTAAAAGACACTTATGAAAGAGTTATAAATTTTTTTGAGGAACACGTGAAAGAAAATCTAAAAAATAATAATGTTTTAATATCTGCACACGGAAACTCTATTAGGGCTCTATGTAAGAATTTATTTAATTTAGATAATAAACAAATTTCTAATTTAGAAATACCCACTGGAAACCCTATGTTGATAGAATTTAGAGAAAATTTTGCAATAGCGAAATGTGAATATCTTGATAAGGAAAGAGCTAAAGATCTTTTAGTTTTTTGAAGACATCTAGATTTGTTAAATGATAAAATTTTTTTTTACTTTGAAAACCATTTAATTTATTTTCTTTTCGTAAATTATCCCATATTTTTGTAATAGAAAAATTTGAGACACTATATTCTTTAAATAAACTTTTGTTCAGAATTTGACAACCAATATATATCAAATCGTTTTTTTCATTTTTTTTTATCAAATTATTTTCCAATGTGAAATCACCTAAAAAATTTTCATCAAAACTCAATTCTTTATTTGAAAGCAGGAGAACATTATTTAGTTTATTAGAAAAATAAAAATTTTGCATTTGAGTAATTTCATGAAGATAATCTTTGTGCCATAAAGTATCAGGGTTAAAAATTATAAAATCGTTATCATCTGAATTATTAATCAAATTTAATATTCCTCCACCTGTGTTAAGTATCTCATTTTTCTCTTTGATTATTTGAATATTTATTGGAAACTTTTTATTTTCAATAAATTTTGAGATTTGATCACCTAAATGAAATGTGTTTATAAAAATTTTTTGAACACCCAATTTCAAAGTTAAATTTATACAGACTTCTAACATTGTTTTATCATTTAATTTCAAAAGAGGTTTAGGCGTCTTTAAAGTAAGTGGATTTAACCTCGATCCGAAGCCTGCGCATAATATCAAAGCTGTTTTAATTCTCATTTAATCTTTTTAAAATTTTGACTTAATAAATTTTTCAAATCAATGAATGTCTGATTTTGATCAATTCGCATATTAATCAGTTGCCATGTATAAGGAATAAATCTTAAGTAATTTTTTTTTCTATCCCTGAGTGCTAAGCGAGTAAATATTCCAATAATTTTAAGATTTCTTAAAACTGATAATATTTCAAAATCATTCTTGAATTTTTTAATATCCAAGTTTTTTTGTTTTTTTGTATAAAACTTAAAAATTTTCTCCTTAAAAGAGTAAGAAGTTTTTAGTCTCACATCATCTATTAAAGAAGCTAAATCATAAGCTTTGTTACCAATTAATGCGTCCTGACTATCAATAAGACCTATTTGGTTTTTAACTGACATTAAATTTGAAACATGAAAATCTCTGTGGACGAAAATATTATCTTTTAATTTTAATTTCAAAGTTAATTCTTTAATGATCTTTTTAAATTTTTTACAAAATCTTTTTTTCCTTAATTTTGATAAATTATTTTTTGCATACCAATCACAAAATAAATTTGCTTC
>JBNAKH010000062.1:0-9056 GCA_052047495.1 Candidatus Pelagibacter sp. | reverse complement strand
AACACAAAAAAGAGAGGATTTTGTTAATAAATTAAAATCTAACAAAATTCTAAGAGTTCCTGGGGCTTATAATCCTTTAACTGCAAAGTTAATTGAAGAAATCGGTTACGATGCAGTTTATGTGTCTGGTGGAGTTATGGCAAATGATCTTGGCTTTCCAGATATTGGTTTAACTACATTGCAGGATGTTAGTACAAGGTCTTACCTTATTTCACGAGTGACCAACCTTCCAACAATTGTTGATATTGATACTGGATTTAAATCTTGTAAAGAAACGATTGAAACTTTTGAGGAATTTGGAATTACAGCTGTTCATTTAGAGGATCAAATTGAGAGAAAAAGATGTGGACACCTAGACAATAAAGAATTGATATCAACAGAAGCTATGGTTAAAAAAATTAAAGAGTGTGTATCGGCAAAAAAAGATGAAAATTTTAAAATTATAGCGAGATCTGATGCAAAAAGTGTTGAGGGAATAGATAAGATGATAGATAGATGTAAAGCTTATGTGGAAGCTGGAGCAGAAATAATTTTCCCAGAAGCTTTACACGATGAAAAAGATTTTGAGAAAGTAAGAAAAGAACTTTCTTGTTACCTACTAGCTAATATGACTGAATTTGGTAAATCAAAATTATTTAATTATAAAGAATTAGAAAAATTTGGATACAATATTGTAATTTATCCAGTAACCACTCAAAGACTAGCTATGAAAAATGTTGAAGATGGATTACGAGACATTTATGCAAATGGACATCAAAATAATATCATAGATAAGATGCAAACTAGAAAAAGACTCTATGAGCTTGTTGATTATGAAAAGTACAATAGTTTGGACGAAAAAATTTATAATTTTAGTACCAAGGGACATGAATAATGAGTGATGATATTAAAAAAGGTTTACTAGGAATAGTTGTTGATGAAACTGAAGTTTCTAAAGTTATGCCTGAAATCAACTCTCTAACATATAGGGGTTATGCGGCTCAAGATTTATGTGAATATTGTAGATTTGAAGAAGTGGCTTATTTAATTTTAAATAAGGATTTACCAAATACAATACAGCTAAGAAAATTTGAAAAAGAGGAAAAAAATAATAGAGACTTGTCCAAAGATCTTTATTCGATAATAAAAAAAATGCCAAAAAAATCTCATCCAATGGATGTTGCCAGAACGGCAGTAAGCATAATGGGGCTTGAGGATAAAGAAACCACTGACTCCTCAGAGGAAGCAAATATGAGAAAAGCTATAAGAATTTTGGCAAAAACCCCAACTGCATTAGCTGCTTTTTATAGAATAAGAAAAGGGAAAAATATTATTAAACCTAAGAAAAATCTTAATATAGCAGAGAATTTTTTCTATATGTGCTTTGGAAAAGTTCCTCAAAAAGAAATTGTAAAAGCATTTGATGTATCTTTAATTTTATATGCTGAACATAGCTTCAATGTTTCAACATTTACAGCAAGAACGATCACAAGTAGTTTGTCAGACATTCATGGAGCAATAACTGGAGCAATAGCTAGTTTAAAAGGCCCTCTTCATGGTGGTGCAAATGAAGAAGTAATGCACATGATGAATAAAATTAAATCTCCGAATAATGCTCTCAAATGGATAAATGATGCATTAGATAAAAAAGAAGTAGTGATGGGTTTCGGGCATAGAGTTTATAAATCAGGAGACTCAAGGGTTCCAACTATGAGAAAATATTTTGCTAAAGTTGCAAAAATAAAAAAAGATAAAAAATTTGAAAAAATTTACGATATTGTTGAAAAAGTAATGATAGATAGAAAAAATATTCATCCAAATGTTGATTATCCAACTGGTCCCACTTACCATTTGATGGGTTTTGATACTGATTTTTTTACACCAATATTTGTCATTTCAAGAATCACGGGCTGGTCAGCACACATAATGGAGCAACATGCTGCAAATAAACTTATTAGACCACTCGCGAGTTATAAAGGTAGCAAACACAGAAAAGTATTACAACTAAATCAGAGATAAATACTTATTTGCTTGCCAAAATATTTTCTTTATCTATTTGTTGAAGTTTGTAGCCGTTTGACTTAAGTTTTTCTTCAATCTCTTGTAATTTTTTTCCCTCAATAAAAGTACCATCAAAATGTTTTGACTCAAAAAGTATTTTATTTATCTCTATTCTCTGAAAATTTATTGAATTCATAATTTTATATTCTGCGCCTTCTACATCTAGTTGAAGTTTATCAATTGATTTGATTGAATATTTTTGAATTAAATCATCAAAAGTAATGAATTCAATTTGAATAGTCTCTATATCATCTTCATTTATATCAAATCTTTTATTTTTATGATTTAGAATATGATTTTTATCGAAAGATCCTATTTGACTTGCCCAATGCTTTCCGAGTTTGGCTATTGACTCTTTTTTCACATAATAAAAAAAATCTTTTTTAGATTTATCTATTATTGCATTTTTACAAATTATAATTTTTGGATCATCTTTGTATTCCAAATCTAATATTTCGTAATTATAAGGAACAGGCTCAACTAAAAGAATGTTCCTACCTTCATATTCAACTATTAAATCTTTTAAATAAAGTCCTGAATGTGCTCCTATAACTACTAGACCAAAGTCTTGCACTTGATATTAACTAAATGCTTCTACCCAAGTCCCTTGAGTTGATGCTTTAGAATATTCTGTTGCACGACCTTCAAAAAAGTTCATATGTTCAACAGCATTTAACATGGTATCAAGCCATCCTAGAGGATTCTTTTCTACATCATAAATTGGTTCGAGACCTAGTTGAACTAATCTTCTATTTCCAATAAACCTAATGTAGTCTTTAACCTCTTGTGCAGTTAAACCTTCCATTGGACCCATCTCAAAAGCTAAATCAATAAAAGAATCCTCATGCTCTACTATCGTTCTACAAGCTTCATAAAGTTCTTTCTTCAGTTTTGGTGTCCAAATTTCTGGATTTTCTTTTATAAACTCTTTGAAAATTCTTATCATAGAATTACAATGAAGAGTTTCGTCTCTAACCGACCAAGTTACTATTTGGCCCATACCTTTCATTTTATTATGTCGAGGAAAATTTAAGAGAATTGCAAAACTTGCAAATAACTGAAGTCCTTCTGTGAAAGCACTAAAGACAGCAACAGTTTTGGCGATATCTTCTTTTGAATTTACATTAAATCCTTGCATGTAATCATATTTATCTTTCATCTCTTTATATTTCATGAAAGCTGAATATTCCGATTCAGGCATACCGATTGTATCTAGTAAATGAGAGTAAGCTGCTACGTGAACTGTTTCCATAGACGCAAAAGCAGTCATCATCATTAAAACTTCTGTTGGCTTAAATACTGTTGTGTAATGTCTTAAGTAACAATTATTTACTTCAACATCCGCTTGTGTAAAAAACCTAAAAATTTGAGTTAAAAGATTTTTTTCTGGTTGAGATAAGTTTTTTTGCCAATCCCTTACGTCGTCTCCAAGTGGAACTTCTTCTGGTAACCAATGTATTCTTTGTTGGGTTAACCAAGCATCATAACACCACGGATATCTAAATGGCTTATATACAGGGTTCTCAACTAATAAACCCATCTTTTTAGGTTGAATTATTTCTTTATTTTCTGTCTTAATTTTATCTGCTACTGACATGATAAACACTCCTCATATTCTGGTTGATCGTTAGTTTGTTGATTTTTTGATTTATATACATTGGCTGTAACATCAGTCGATTTTGCGTTGTTGATATTTTCAGCTCTTTGAATTGATTTTGATCTACAATAATAAAGGCTTTTAAGACCTTTTTTCCATGCATCAAAATGAATTCTATGTAATTCTTTTTTATGAACATCAGCCGGTAAAAATAAATTTACCGATTGTGCTTGGGAAATGTATTGAGTTCTATCTCCACTCAGTTCAACAATCCACTTTTGATTTAACTCAAAAGCAGTTTTAAAAACATCTTTTTCTAAATCAGTTAAAAAATCTAAGTGAGATACTGATCCTTGATTTGTTGTTATTGTTGACCAAGTTTCGTCATCATTTTTACCGTGACTTTCTAAGATCTCTTCTAAATATCTATTTCTAACATTAAAAGATCCAGATAAAGTTTTATGCGTATAACTATTGGCTGCAATTGGTTCAACACCAGGAGAAGCTCCTCCACAAATAATGGAAATAGAAGCTGTTGGCGCAATTGCTGTTTTGTTAGAAAATCTCTCATTAAATCCATATTCAGCTGCATCTGGACACGCACCTCGCTCTTCAGCTAATTCTTTTGATGCTTTATTTACTTGCTCATCAATTTGTTTAAATATTTTTTTATTCCAAGATTTAGCCATTACAGACTCAAGTGGAATTCTATGTTTTTGTAAAAAGGAATGAAAACCCATTACTCCAAGACCAACACTTCTTTCTCTCTCTGCAGAATATTTTGCATCTTTGAATTGATCTGGAGCCTTATTAATAAAGTCTGACAAGACATTATCTAAAAATCTCATTACATCACTAATCATGTTTGGATCGTCTTTCCATTCATCATATTTTTCTAAATTTAAAGATGATAAACAACAAACAGCAGTTCTGTCTCTTCCATCTTTATCAATGCCCGTAGGGAGAGTTATTTCACTGCACAGATTTGAAGTTTTAACAGTTAGGTTTGCAAGTTTGTGGTGTTGTGGAATTTGTCTATTAACTGTATCAATATAAATAATGTATGGCTCACCGGTTTCAATTCTTGCTGTTAATAATCTAATCCATAAATTTCTTGCAGATATAGTTTGTTGAATAGATCCATCAGCTGGACTTTTAAGTGCCCACTGATCATCAGTTTCAACAGCACGCATAAATGCATCTGAAACTAAAACTCCGTGATGTAAATTTAAAGCTTTTCTGTTTGGATCACCACCAGTTGGTCTTCGCATTTCAATAAACTCTTCTATTTCAGGATGATCAATAGGAAGATAACAAGCTGCTGAACCTCTTCTTAAAGATCCTTGACTGATTGCCATAGTTAAAGAATCCATAACTTTAATAAATGGAATTATTCCAGAAGTTTTTCCAACCTTACCAATTTTTTCACCAATTGATCTTAAATTACCCCAGTAACTTCCTATACCCCCACCCTTCGCAGCTAGCCAAACATTTTCGCTCCAAAGATCTAAAATACCACCCAGACTATCTGAAGCTTCGTTTAAAAAACAAGAAATGGGTAATCCTCTTTTGGTTCCGCCATTCGACAAAACTGGAGTTGCGGGCATGAACCAAAGGTTACTAATGTAATTGTAAATTCTTTGAGCGTGTAAATTATCATCAGCATATGTGCTTGCTACTCTTGCAAACAGGTCTTGATAAGACTCATTGTGACCAAGATATCTATCTTTCAAAGTTGCCTTACCAAAATCAGTTAAGTTTGCATCTCGAGAACGATCTATTTTGATTATGATACCTTTATCATTCTGAAAAAGTTCAGTTTCATTGTTAAGTGAAAAAAGGTCTGGTCTGTTATTTTTTTCTACTTCTTTAACTTGCGGGCTATATTCAGAGACAGCTTTCTTTAGGGCCTGCGAAAGAATTTTATTCATATTTTTCTATTATATTTTGTTATTAGTACGAAAACAACTATATGTTGTGTGCGTTTAGCGTTAATACACTATATAAACAACAAATCAATAGAACATTTATAGAACACAAGGAAAAAAAATCAATAAAAAAATTAAAAAAAATGTAAGTAATTAACAATAATGTCAGTAAATTTAAAAATCGACCCTTATGGTTTTAGAGAGTATGACGCTCGATGGTTGTATGAAAAAGACATAAATCTCCCAGGCATAACGAATCTTGGCAAAGGACTAGGCACACAAATTACGAAGCAAACAAATAAAACTAATCCAAAAGTAATTGTTGGTCATGATTATCGATCATATAGCGAAGATATAAAAGCAGCGCTTAAAAAAGGTTTGGTCTCAACAGGTTGCTATGTTGAAGACGTAGGTTTGTCTTTGTCTCCGATGGTTTATTTTGCACAATTCCATTTTAATTCTGATGCTGTTGCAATGGTAACTGCAAGTCATAACGACAATGGTTGGACAGGTGTTAAAATGGGTATCAGGAAAGGATTAACACATGCACCTGATGAAATGAGAGAATTAAAAGAAATAACATTGAGTGAAAACTTTATAAAAGGACAAGGTCAGGAAAAAAAAATAGAAAATTTTCAAGACATATATAAACAAAGCTTAGTAGATAATAATAAAATTAAAAAAAAAATTAAAGCAGTAGTAGCTTGTGGTAATGGAACTGCAGGAATTTTTGCTCCCGATATTTTGCGAGGAATTGGTTGTGACGTAATAGAATTAGATTGTAATTTAGACTGGACCTTTCCTAAATACAATCCTAATCCAGAAGACTTAAAAATGTTACATGCAATTTCTAATGCTGTTAAAAAAAATAATGCTGATATCGGGTTTGGATTTGATGGTGATGGTGACAGAGTAGGAGTAATTGATAATGAAGGAAATGAAATATTTTCAGATAAAATAGGATTATTAATTGCAAGAAGTTTATCAAATAAATATAAAAATTCAGTTTTTGTAGTGGATGTAAAGTCAACAGGGTTGTATGCAAATGATAAATTATTAAATACTAATAAATGTAAAACAATTTATTGGAAAACTGGCCATTCACATATCAAAAGAAAGGTTAACAATGAAAACGCCTTGGCAGGATTTGAAAAAAGTGGACATTTTTTTTTCAATGAACCTCTAGGTTATGGATATGACGATGGTATCAATTCAGCGATCCAAGTTTGTCATTTATTAGATAATCAAGATAAAAAAATGAATGAAATCATTAAAGAAATTCCAAAAACATTTCAAACACCTACTATGGCCCCTTTTTGTAAGGATGAGGATAAATATGCGTTGGTCGATAAAATTGTTAAAGATATTGAAAAACTGAAAAATGAAAAAGTTAAAATTGATGACCAAGAAATTAATGAAATTTTAACAGTAAATGGCGTTAGATTTTCATTTAAAGATGGCTCATGGGGTTTGATTAGAGCCTCCTCTAATAAACCTTCGTTAGTAATTGTAACAGAAAGTCCCACATCAGATGAAAGAAAATTAAAAATATTTAGATTTATAGATTCTTTACTTCAAAAAACGGGTAAAATTGGAGAATACGACCAAAAAATTTAGTTAATCATTTTTTTCCTCAGGCTCTTTTTTATTTGATGAGCTGTCACTATAAAATTTTTTAATTAATTCTTCTTCCTTCTTTTTTTGCTCTAAATCAAATTTTTCCTCCCACTCTTTTAATCTTCTCTCTTCCTCTTGAATTCTTTGTTCTTCCTCTAATTTCTGTTTTATTTCTCTTTCTTTTTCCTCTTCAATTCTTTTTTGCTCTTCTGCTTCTTTTCTTAATTCTTCTGTTCTTTCATGCTCTTCTTTTTGACGTAGAAATCTCTCCTCTTCTTCAGCTTTAATTTTTTCCTCTTTAAGTCTTAATTCTTCTTCTTTAACTCTTTGTTCTGCTTGCTCCTTTAAAATTTGTCTCTCTATGTCTTTTTGTCTCTCATTTTCGATCTCTTTTAGTCTAATTTCTGACTCTTTAAGTTTTTCCTCCTCATATTTTAATCTTTTAGCTGCTTCTCGAGTTTTTTGTTCCTCATCTAATCTTTTTTGTCTTTCTATTTCACTAAGTCTAATTTGTTCTTGTCTTTCTCTCTCTTTTTCTTCTCTTAATTGTTGTGCTCTGATTTCTTTTTCTTTTAAAGCTTGTTCTTTTGCTTTTATTTTTTCTTCCCTCTCCCTTTGTCTCTCTAACATTCTTAATCTAAGTTCTTCCTCTTTAATCTTTCTGGCATCCTCTCTAATTTTTCTAGCTTCCTCGTCTTTAATTTTTTGTTGTTCAATTAATATTCTTTTAGCTTCAATTTTTTTTCTTTTTTCCTCATTTTTTTTAATTTGCTTTTCATTTTCAATAATCAGTCTTCTTTGTTCAAGAATTTGTTTTTTTTCTTCTTTTATTCTTTCTTCCTTTTCTCTTTGAGCTTGTTTTTTTTGTAATTCTAATTCTCTTTTTTCATTGATAATTCTTTGCTTTTCAGACCTTTTTTTGCTTATTGCTCTGTCTTTTTGTAACTTTTTATAGAAATTCTCTAATTTATTTTTACCTTGTTCAATGAAATTAAATGGGTTCATATCAAGTTTGCCCTTTTTACTTCCTCGACTATCAGATTTATTGTTATCCCTTTTTTTTTGAACCATATTAAAAGTTAACACTATTTAAATTATTTTAAATATAAACCATGTGTTTAAATTGAGGTTTTTTGATTATTTCAATTTTTACGTGCACAATAAGATAATTTTTTTAAAAAAAATATTTTGATTCGCGGGAAGAATCGAATAATTTTTAGATATGGGTGGTAGAGGGAGACTGAAGCCACCCTTTTTTTTTAGTACTTCTTATTCTTAATAACTTTATATTCAAAATTTTGAGTTGTTTCATTTACACTAATTAGTTTAGCACCATTTTTAATATGAAATTTATAAGCCATGTCTGTCAAAGGAGACAAAGTAACTAATCTGTTGAGATGATTTGATTTTTTTATTTTGTTAAATACTTCTTTGACAATTAATTTACCACCCCCCCTTTTTTTAGACCAAACAGTATAGGCGATTGCAATTTTACCTACATTCTGTCCTCTCAAGGTACTCTGTAAATGAGCATCTTGACTCATTATATCTAAATCCTCTACAGACTTTGGTATTTCATTGGTATAAGCAAAACACATGACGGCATGAATTTCTCCTTTATACTTAACCCCAAAAATTTTTCTTCCATAACTTCTTCTAAAAGTATTATCAAGTTCTGGTCTTACAGGATCTTCTTTAGTATTGCATTCTTTCAACTCAACTAACTCTGCACCTTTAATCCAATCAAAAAAATTACCAATATTTTTACCTATAATTTGTTTATTTTTTCTAAATCTTGCTTTTATTCTTGGCTTAAATTTCTTAGCTTTCTTTGAATAGTTTTTAATAGAACCATCTTTCAAATATTTAGCTAC
>JBNAKH010000061.1:0-2544 GCA_052047495.1 Candidatus Pelagibacter sp. | reverse complement strand
TTTTTGATAACTCTTTTTTTTTTAAATCTTTTAACAACTCTTTTAGTTTTTTTACCTTTTCTTCGAAACTTATAGGATTTGGCTTTTTTTAATACTTTTCTTTTTTTTTTTGATTTTTTTTGTTTTTTTTTCATTTCTGAGAAGAAATGATTCTATCAATAATTTATTGATAAATATAGTCTCTAGTCACAGGGGTTGATCTATAATTTTTAGTGAGTTGAAATTGATAAACAACTTGATCACCCCACTTAAATGCCATTTCACAACCAGCGAGATAAAACTCCCACATTCTAAAAAATTTTTCATCGAACATTTGGATTATTTTATCTTTATTTTTTAAACAGTTTTCTTTCCAGTGTCTTAAAGTATGAGCATAATGAAGTCTTAAAACTTCAATGTCGGTTACAATTAAGCCAGCTTTTTCAATAGGATTCGTCACTTCACTTAAGCTTGGGGTATAACCACCGGGAAAAATATATTTTGTGATCCAAGGATGAGGGTCTCTTGGTGGGTTAACAGACCCAATAGTGTGAATTAACGAAACACCATCATCTTTCAACAATTTTTCAATTTGTTTAAAAAACTTTTTATAAAATTTCCTTCCAACATGTTCAAACATGCCAACACTCACTATTCTATCAAATTTCTCATCCAGCTCTCTATAATCCATCAGCTTAAATTTTACTTGGTTCTGTAAATTCATTTCTTTTGCTTTTTGATTACAATAGTTTAGTTGATTTTCTGATAGGGTTATTCCTGTAACTTCACACTTAGCATTTTTAGCAATATCAATTGCTAACGATCCCCAGCCACATCCTATGTCTAAAACTTTTTGGTCAGGTTTAATATTTAATTTTTTAATTATATGTTGAATTTTATTATTCTGTGCAGTTTCAAGACTATCATTTTCATTTTTAAAATAAGCACATGAATATTGTCTTTTAGGATCTAAAAACAAATCATAAAGATCATCTTTGATATCATAATGATGTGAAACATTCATTTTAGATTTTTTGATAAAGTTAAAATTGGTAAGATATCTGTAAGACCCCCTTAGTTTATTTAAAAGATAACTAAAAATGTTTAACTCGTTTCTTCCAATATTCATCAATGCTAGATCTAAAAAATCTGTAAGAGATCCATTTTCGATAACAATATCTCCATTTGTATATGCCTCTCCAAAGTAAAGATCTGGATGGAATAGTAATTTATAATGAAGTTTCTTATTTAGAATTTTTAATTTAATAGGGTCGTCAGTTGGTTGACCAATAATATAATCCTTGGAGTCAGCGTCGGTCAGGATAAACCCTCCTTTTTTAAATACTTTATTAAGAAATCTTGCCAAATACATCTCAAGCTGCCAATTGTGATTTTGTTTCAAAATTTAAATCTTTTAAACTCTGCAAAAGATTTCTCTCATCAGTTTCGTTAAGTAAACTTAAAGGTGGTAATAGATTTCCATAAATTTTGTTCTCTTTTGAAAACAGAGTATGAAGAGCTGAAATTAAATTATATTTTTCAAAAGTATTTCTGACATTGACTAATTTTTGGTTTAAAGAATGATCTTTCTTTTCTTTAAAATCATCGTAAACTTTTCGAGCTAATTGAGATGTGGCATTGCAAGTTGCAGTAATAATACCTGAACAACCATTTTCTAATCCTTTTAGTAATTTTGACTCTGAACCTGGCATAACTGAAAAATTTTCCAACTTTAGCTTTTCAAATAAATTGTAAGAACTATCCTTCACACCTACAATTTGATCAGGAAATTTGTGAACCAATTTTTCCACACATTCAATACTAAACTTATATCCACACAATTTTTCAAAATTATAAAGTATAATTTTAGACTCTGGTACTGCATCAATGATTTTTGTGTAAAAGTTTATTACATCCTTGTCTTGATATTTATAATAAGCTGGTGGCATGATTAAAAATTTTTTAAAGTTTAGAGAAACTGAAATTTTCATTAAATTAATTGTTTCATTTAAAGAATTTAATCCTGTTCCGATTAAATGTTTTTCTTTGTATTTACTCTCTGAAAGGTGATTTAGTAATTTAATCTTTTCAACGATAGGAATTAATTGCGCTTGGCCAGTGCTTCCAAATATTGCGGTGCCATGACAACCTTGGTCAATTAAATTTTCTGCATGTGATATAGTTTTTTCAATATTTAAGCTCAAATCAGAGTTCAGAACTGACATCGAAGCTGCATATATCCCACTTATTTTTGTCATAATAAAAATTTATATAAAATATAAATATTAGTAAAGTTTATAAATCGAATATGAAAATACTAGCTGTCCAAAATAGAATGGGTATTGGTGATACAGTAATCTTTTTACCCTTTATTAAGGCAATATCAAAAAAATACAATTCACCAGTAAGTCTCCTGGTAAGAGAAAATTCGAAAGCGACAGAGTTCTTACATCAAACTAATTACATTAATAAAATTCTTATCTTAGAAAGAGATAAAAAATTAAGTAATAAACATGGTGGTTTTTTTGGAACTTTAAATTTAATGAAAGAATTAAAAAAACAAAG
>JBNAKH010000060.1:0-1154 GCA_052047495.1 Candidatus Pelagibacter sp. | reverse complement strand
CTGTGATTGTATCATTAGAAACTAAAGATAACTCTGAAATTGTAAAAACATTTGGAAAACAATTATCTATGCATATAGCAGCATCAAACCCTTTAGCTTTAGAGTCTAAATTAATTGATAAAGCCATCATCGACAAGGAGCAGGAATTAGTTACAGAGGAACTTAAAAATTCAGGAAAACCAGAAGAGATTGTGAAAAAGATTAGTTTAGGTAAGATGAACAAATTTAAAGAGGAAAATGCTCTTTTAACACAAGCTTGGGTTATGGAACCAAAAAAAAAAGTTCAAGATGTTTTAAAAGAACTTGCTATTAATGATTTAAAAATCAAGGAGTTTAGCAGAATTAAAATAGGGGAATAAATGTTTGATGAAAAATCACATAGCCTCAAAATGGATAAATCTATAGAAGCTTTTTCCAAAGAGTTATCATCATTAAGAACTGGTAGAGCAAACGCTGCAATGTTAGATATTGTTAGAGTGGATGTTTATGGACAACAAATGCCAATTAATCAAATTGGTAGCATAACAACACCGGAACCGAGAATGATAAATGTTCAAGTTTGGGATCAAAACAATGTTCCTTTAGTTGATGCAGCCATAAAAAAATCTGAATTAGGACTAAATCCGCAAATTGATGGTCAATTAATTCGACTGCCGGTGCCTGAACTTAATGAGGAGAGAAGAAACGAGTTAAAAAAATTAATTAAATCTATGGGTGAAAGATGCAAAATTTCTATTCGAAATATTCGAAGGGATGCAAATGAGGAACTAAAAAAACTTTTGAAATCTAAAGAAATTGGTGAAGATGAAGAAAAATCTTTTGAAAAAAACGTTCAAAACATCACTGATAAACATATTCAAATCGTTGATGAAAAAGTCACTTCAAAAGAAAAAGAAATAATGACAATATGAACCCATTAAATCATGTAGCCATTATCATGGATGGTAATGGAAGATGGGGTAAAAAGTATAGAAATTCTAGAAACGCAGGACATAAAGAAGGCTTAAAAACAGTTGAAACAATAATTAAATCTTCAATAAAAAATAGAATTAAGTTTTTAACACTATATGTTTTTTCCACTGAAAATTGGCAAAGACCAAAAAAAGAAATCAATTATCTTTTTAAACTATTAGAAAATTTTGAAATTATTAAGC
>JBNAKH010000059.1:0-10237 GCA_052047495.1 Candidatus Pelagibacter sp. | reverse complement strand
AGATAAAATTTTATTTGGCCAAGTAACAAATTTAAATGATATTAATTGGAATAAATATGGAGTGGATTATGTTTTAGAGTGTACAGGTAAATTTAACTCTAAAGAAAAATTACTAGCGCATATTAATAATGGTGCAAAAAGAGTTATTGTCTCTGCTCCGTGTAAAGATGCTGACAAAACTATTGTATATGGAGTAAATGAGACTGAATTGAAAAAAGAGGATAAGATTATATCTGCTGCTTCTTGCACAACAAATTGTCTTGCCCCTGTAGCCCATGTTTTAAACGAAAATTTCGAAATCGAAAAAGGGTTCATGACCACAATTCACTCTTTTACAAGTGACCAAAGAATATTAGATAATTCTCATAAAGACCCAAGAAGAGCTAGATCGGCAAGCCAGTCTATTGTGCCAACCTCAACAGGTGCATCAAAAGCAATTGGTGAGATTATACCTTCCCTTAGGGGTAAATTAGAGGGTGTGGCTATGAGAGTCCCTACGCCTAATGTTTCATTGATTGAACTAGTCTTTTGCACAAAAAAAGACATTACAATTGATAAAATTAATTTAGCATTTCAAAATTTTAGCAAAAAAAATAAAATTCTTGAAACTACAAAAGAAAAACTTGTTTCAATCGACTTTAACCATAATCCTGCTTCTTCAATAGTAGACGAAAGCTTAACAAAAGTGGTGAGTAAAAATATGGGTAAAATTTCAGCCTGGTATGATAACGAATGGGGTTTCTCAAATAGAATGTGTGATATTGTAGAATATCTTCATAAGAATTCTTAATGAACAATATTAAAGATTGTGAAAATCTTAGTAGTAAGAGAGTTTTATTAAGATTAGACCTAAACGTCCCTTTGAAAAATGGTGACATTGTAGACGAAACCAGAATAATTAAAATTATACCTGTTATCGAATTTTTAATAAAAAGAAATGCAAAAATTTTAATAATTTCTCATGTCGGACGCCCTAAAGGCAAATTTAATAAAGATCTCTCTCTTAAACCAATTTGTGATTACTTAGAAAAAAAGATACAAACTAAAGTCAACTTTATAAGTGAGGACATTTTAAAAATCAAAAGAGATGATTTATTTAAAGAGCCTGAGGAGAAAGTTATCTTTTTTGAAAACATAAGATTTTATGCAGCAGAGGAAAAGAATGAGTCAAATTTTTCAAAACACCTAGCTAGTTTAGCAGATTTGTTCGTAAATGATGCTTTTTCTTGCTCACATAGAACACACGCCTCAGTATGCAAAATTACAGAATTTCTGCCGTCATTTGCTGGATTACAATTTGAGACTGAGGTAAATGCTTTAAAAAAAGTTACTATTGAAATCAAAAAACCAATTACTTGTATTATTGGTGGATCAAAAATTTCTACAAAAATAGACATAATCAAAAATTTAATACCTAAATTTAATAACATAATCTTTGTGGGAGGTATGGCTAACAATATTCTGAGCTTCAAAGGTAATAAAATTGGAAAATCAATTAGTGAGGAAAATTGTGAAAGTATAATACAAGAAATTTTTGAAATTTCAAAAAATGCACTCTGTGAAGTTACTTATCCAGAAGATGTTTTAATAGGCAAAAGTGCAGATGACGATGCTCAGATAAAAAATCTCAAGGACATAACAGATGATGATTTAATCTTAGACGTGGGACCTAAAACACTTAAAAGAATAAAAAATATAATTGAAAATAGCGAAACAGTCCTTTGGAATGGTCCTGCTGGTTATTTTGAAAACCCAAATTTTGCTAAAGGTAGCATTGAGATAGCAAAAACAATTATTAAAAAAAATAAAAATGATTCAATTTTTTCTGTAGTTGGTGGAGGAGATACTGTGGCGGTTATTAATCAGCTAAATGCAATTAAAGATTTTAATTTTGTTTCAACTGCTGGTGGTGCTTTTTTAGAATATCTTGAAGGGAAAGAACTTCCTGGTATAAAAGCCCTAAATTAAAATGTCAGAACTAAATAATACAGCATTAAAAATTTTAGGAAACGGTAAAGGAATTTTGGCTGCAGATGAAAGTACTGCAACAATGACAAAAAGATTAGATAGTGTAAATGTTCCCTCAACCCCAGAAAACAGATTGTTGTTCAGAGAAACGCTTTTTAGCTCATCCTCAATGAAAGATTGTATTGGAGGTGTAATTCTTTACGATGAAACAATTAAACAAACATCATCCAAAAAAAATACAATTCCAGAATTAATATCAGATACAGGCTCATTGCCAGGTATCAAAGTAGACACAGGAGCAAAAATTTTAGCTGGTTCTCCAGATGAAAAAATTACTGAGGGACTTGATGGATTAAGGGAAAGATTAAAAGAATATTACAAATTAGGTGCAAAATTTACTAAATGGAGAGGTGTTTATAATATAACTAAAAGTTATCCAAGCAAACTCTCAATACACTCTAATGCACATGCATTAGCGAGATATTCCGCTCTAGTTCAAGAGTGTAATATGGTTCCAATAGTTGAGCCTGAGGTTTTAATGGATGGTGATCATTCTGCTAAAGAGTGTTTAGAAAAAACTTCTGAAGTTATAAAAAAATGCTTTGAAGAACTAATAATACATAAAGTAGATTTGAAGGGAATTATACTTAAACCTAATATGGTTTTAGCAGGAAATAGATCTAAAGAAAAAATTACTAATGAGGAAGTGGCAAAATTGACTTTAGAATGTTTAAAATCCTCAGTACCCTCAGAAGTTCCTGGAATAGCTTTTCTATCTGGGGGTCAGTCTGAAATAGAGGCGACAGAAAACTTGAATTTAATTAACAAACACAATAATACCAGTTTTGTAATGAGCTATTCTTATGGTAGAGCTCTTCAACAAGGTGCATTAAACTATTGGTCGAAAGATATTAATAATATTGAGGGTACTCAACAGATTTTTAACCACCGAGCCAAAATGAATACATTGGCTGCTCAAGGAAAATGGTCAAAAGATCTTGAGATATAATAAAAAAAGATTTATTTACCTAATTTCCCCACCTAAAATTGAAAGAAATTTTTTTAAAGATTTAAATGAAGTACTAAAACTGAAAAAAACAAGTTTTTTTCAACTACGACTTAAAAAAGATAGTTTCAAAAAAAAATTAATAATTGGACGTAAAATTCAAAAGATATGTAAAAAATTTAAGGTAAAATTTATAATTAATGATGACGTGCACCTCTCAAAAAAATTAAATGCCGATGGATGCCATCTTGGTCAAAGTGATATGAAAATTAGAGAGGCAAGAAAATTGATTGGAAATAAAATAATTGGAATTACATGTCATAATTCAATTAAACTTGCAAAAAATGCAATAAAAAATAAAGCTGACTATTTAGCTTTTGGAGCTTTTAATTCATCTAAAACAAAAAAAGTTAAATATAAAGCATCAATAAGTTTACTTAAAAAAGCTCAAAAAATCACAAACACCCCAATTGTTGTAATCGGTGGTATTAACTTAAATAATTATAAAAATCTTTTGTTGAATAAGGCAAACTTTTTGGCTATTTCAGGCTACATTTGGAAAAATAAAAAACTTAAACCAAAGAACGCAATAAAAAAATTAATATGAAAATTAATGCAGGTGAAATTAGAGTGGGCATGTTGCTGGAATATAAAAATGATTTGTGGCAGGTGCTTAAAACACAGCATGTTAAACCTGGAAAAGGTGGAGCATTTGCACAAGTGGAGATGAAGAGTTTAAATAAAAATACCAAACTTAATGAGAGATTTAGATCCAGTGAATCAATTGAAAAGGCCTCGTTAGAGGAAACTAATTTTACATTTTCATATGAGGATCAAGAAAAGTACTTTTTTATGAATCCAAAAAATTTTGAACAAACAGAAATTCAAAAGAGTCTTGTGGGTGAAAAAGGGAAGTTATTGGATGAAAATCTTGAGGTAACAATAAGTTTTTATAATAATAACCCAATTTCTGTTGATTTACCAAACCAAGTAACTTGTAAAATTGAAACCACAGACGCTGCGATAAAAGGTCAAACTGTTTCATCATCTTATAAACCTGCAGTTTTAAAAAATGGATTAAGTATTCAGGTACCACCATTTATTGAAGCGGGAGATAGTGTTGTCATAGATACCAAAAATTTAGAATACATCAAAAAAATTTAATTTATGAATTCAATATCTGCAAATCTTAATGTGATGATAAAGGCATGTGAAAAAGCATCTAAAATTTTAATAAGAGATTTTGGTGAATTAGAGAAGTTACAAGTATCCAAAAAAGGACCAAGGGATTTTGTAACTAATTCTGATATTAAAGCAGAAAAAATAATTATAGAGGAGCTTAAAAAAGCAAGACCAAACTATTCAATCATTAGTGAAGAAAATGGTGTTGAAAAGAATAAAGATACTTCTAATTCATGGATAATTGATCCTATTGATGGCACAATTAATTTTTTACATGGGATACCACATTTTGCAATATCCATTGCTTTAAAATCAAATGATGAAATTATATGTGGATTGATTTTTGATCCTATTAAAGACGAAATGTTTTATGCTGAAAAGAATAATGGAGCTTATTTTAATAATCAGCGAATAAGAGTTTCAAAAAAAAATGATTTGGAAGAATGTTTATTTGCAGTCGGACAATTAAAAAATGAACCAAACTTTACTTACAGAAGATCTGGATGTGCCGCACTTGATATTGCATACGTGGCCTCTGGAAGACTAGACGGATATGCACAAAATAATTTGAATTTATGGGATATAGCCGCAGGTATAGTTTTAATAAAAGAAGCTGGTGGAATAATTAATGATATTGATCTTAATAATATAAAAAATATAAAAGTTTTAGCTTCATCAGCGGAAATTAACACTAAATTTATTAAAAAACTAAGCAACTTTTAATTGTTTTAAAAATTTCTTTTGTTATAAGTCTCGTGATGAAAAAAAAAATACACCCTAAATACCACACTATAAAAGTTGAAATGACTGATGGGTCACAATTTGAAACAAGATCTACTTGGGGTGCAGAAGGTGATATTCTTAAATTAGAAATTGATCCAAAATCACATTCCGCTTGGACAGGTGGAAAACAAAAATTATTAGATAAAGGTCGAATAAGTAAATTCAATAAAAAATTTCAAAATTTTAGGTCAGAAAACAAAAATTAATGACAAACGCTCCCCTAATGCCTATGGCAACAGCTATATGGCTTGTAGAAAATACGACACTAACTTTCAAACAGATAGCTGAATTCTGTAATTTGCATGAAGTAGAAGTCCAAGGTATAGCTGATGGCGAAGTTGCAAAAGGAATTAAAGCTTATAATCCAATAATTTCAGGACAACTTTCAAGAGAGGAAATTGAATTATCCTCAAAAGATCAAACTAGGCCACTAGAAATAAAAAACAATGACATTGAAATATCAAATTCAGAAAAAAAAATTAAAAAGTACGTTCCCCTATCAAAAAGACAGGACAAACCAGACTCGGCATTGTGGCTAATTAAAAATCATAATATTTTAAAAGACTCACAAATTGCGAAGCTTGTAGGTATTACAAAAAATTCTGTTACTTTAATAAGAAATAAAAGTTATTGGAATTATAATAATTTGAATCCAAAAGACCCTGTTGCTTTAAATTTATTTACTCAAAAAGATTTAGTTCAAGCATTGGAAAAAGCTGAAAGACGAATTAAGAGAGAGAAAAAAGAGAAAGAAAAACAAAAACAATCAATTTAATCATTTATAGAGAATAAATTTAATGGACATAAAAATATAAAAATGTTAACTACACGTTTTTTTGGAGGTATTTATTAAAATAGAAGTAAAAGATAACAATGTAGAACAGGCTCTTAGAGTTTTAAAAAGAAAACTTCAAAGAGATGGTTTTTTTAAAGTGATAAAATTAAAGAATACTTATGAAAAACCCTCCGAAAAGAAAAAAAGAATTCTTCAAGAAAATATTAAGAGAGTTAAAAAACTTAATAAATTAAAAAATAGAATTTAAGTATATCGCGGGGTGGAGCAGTCTGGTAGCTCGTCAGGCTCATAACCTGAAGGTCGACGGTTCAAATCCGTCCCCCGCAACCAAATATCTTAAAGTTTAAAATTAGATTTTCTACTATCAATCAAAAAATTTTTGACTGTCTCTTGTGTAAGTTGGTCAAACGACTTTCCAAATTTTTGTATTTTTTCAATAATCGATGGTGGTATAGTTATTATGTGACAACCTAATTGTTTTGCTTGAATATAATTATAAGGTTCTCTTACACTTGCCCATAAAATTTGAACATTTTTAAATTTTTTTGCAATTCTTATACTTTTAACAAATTCAGGCACTGGATCTTTACCTGTATCCGCCGCTCTTCCAGCAAAAATAGAAATAATTACTTTTGTTTTTTTATTTATTATTTTCAAAATTTTTGCTGTTTGTTTAGCTGTATAAACAGCAGTAATGTTGAGTTTGATATTTCTTCTATTTAATTCTCTTATAACATTACCTGTGAATCGTTTTTTAGAGTTTATAATAGGTACTTTTACGTAAACATTTTTGCCCCAATTACTAATCTTTACTCCTTGTTCAATCATCAATTTGGGGTTGTCAGCAAAAACCTCAAATGAAATTGGTTTTCTATTACAAACTTTAAGTATTTGTTTTGAGTAAGATTTATAATCTTTTGCTCCCGCTTTTCGCATTAAACTGGGATTTGTAGTAAAACCTTTCACAAAATTATTTTTATTAAATTTTCTAATGTTGTTTAGGTCGGCTATATCGCAGAAAACTTTTACACTCATTTATTTACAAATTTTTTGTTATATCTTCTGTCATTTTCTTTGCATCAGCGAATAACATAAGTGTATTTTCTTTATAGAAAAGGTCGTTATCAATACCTGCATATCCAGGTGAAAGACTTCTTTTGACAAAGAGCACAGATTTGCATTTTTCAACATCTAGTACTGGCATTCCATATATTGGACTTTGTGGGTCAGTTTTAGCAACAGGATTTGTTACATCATTTGCACCAATTACAAAAGCAACATCTGCATTTGCAAAATCATTATTTATTTCCTCCAATTCAAAAACTTCATCATAAGGAACATTTGCTTCTGCCAGTAACACGTTCATATGACCTGGCATTCTTCCAGCAACTGGATGAATAGCATAAGAAACTTTAATGTCATTTTTTTTTAAAGTATCAACCATCTCTCTTAATGCGTGTTGAGCTTGTGCGACGGCCATACCATAACCTGGAACTATTATAACTGAAGAAGCATTCTTCATCAAAAATGCAGCATCATCTGCGTTTCCACTTTTAACTGGTCTCTGTTCTTTAGATGAAGCACTTGACTTTTCATCAGTTGCACCAAAGCCACCTAAAATTACGTTAAAGAATGAACGATTCATTCCCTTACACATTATGTAAGATAATATAGCACCAGATGATCCTACAAGAGCACCCGTAATTATTAATGCTGTATTTTCTAAAGTAAAACCTATACCTGCAGCTGCCCAACCAGAGTACGAGTTAAGCATAGAAATAACGACTGGCATATCTGCTCCACCAATTGGGATTATTAAAAGAAAACCAATTAAAAAAGAGACAGCTAATAATATCCAAAATAAATTTGATGATTGCGTTAAACATAACAAGTAAATTAAGATTATTATTGAGATTAAGATTGTAGCGTTTAAAGGGTGTTGACCTTTGAACGTAATTGGTGAACCTGACATAATTCCTTGTAATTTTAAAAAGGCAATTACTGAACCAGAAAATGTGATAGCTCCAACAGCAGCTCCGATTGACATTTCAATTAAACTTCCAAGTTTTATACTTCCTGGTTTTCCCAGATTAAATGCTTCTGGATTTAAGAATGCAGAAATTGCAACAAAAACTGCTGCAAGGCCAACTAAACTATGAAATCCTGCAACTAACTCTGGCATCGCGGTCATTGGTATTCTGTAGGCAATAAAAGCCCCAACTGTGCCTCCAACTAAAATGAATATTATAACATAGACAAATCCACTTGAAAAATTACCGGTCGATAAAAAAGTTACAGTTACAGCTATTATCATACCAAGAATACCAAAATAGTTACCTTGTCTTGATGTTTCTGGAGACGATAAGCCTCTTAAAGCTAAAATAAAAAGTACACCAGAAACTAAGTAAAATATTGCTGATAAGTTTGCTGATATCATTTTTTTTCTTTTTTCTTTTTTTTATACATTGCAAGCATTCTTTGGGTTACTAAAAAACCACCAAAAATATTTATCGCAGCCAATGCAATTGCTAAAAAACCAAAAACGCTAGAAGTATTAAACACACTATCTGAATTACCAGATAATCCTGCGATTATCGCCCCAACAATAATTACAGATGAAATTGCGTTAGTCACAGACATTAAAGGAGTATGTAAAGATGGAGTAACGCTCCATACAACATAATACCCTACAAATATTGAGAGGATAAAAATACTTAATCTGAATATTAAAGGATCAATTTCCATAAATTATTTAATGAGTGTTTTTTCTATTATTTCATCCTCTAAATTAACATTTAATTTTTTATTCTCTTTATCAAATAAGTTTTCAACGAAATTAAACATATTTTTTGCATATAAGCTAGAAGCAGACACTGGTAGTTTATTTAAAATATTACTTTCACCCATAATTTTAACCCCGTTTTTTTCAGTAATCTCATCTGCTTTAGTGAATGCAGTGTTACCACCTTGAATAGCGGCTAAATCATATATAACAGATCCTGCTTGCATATTATTAATCATATCTTCTTTGATAACTATAGGTGCTTTTTTTCCAGGTATTAATGCAGTACAAATAACAATATCAATTTTTTTTAAAGTTTCAGAAAGTAAATCCTCTTGTTTTTTCTTAAAGTCATCTGAGGCCTCTTTTGCATAACCACCTTCAGTTTCTAAATTTTCAGCACCCTCGACTGTCAAAAATTTGCCACCTAAACTTTCAACTTGTTCCTTCGACGCCATCCTTACATCTGTAGCAAAAACTATACCCCCCATTCTTTTTGCTGTTGCTATTGCTTGTAATCCAGCAACACCGGCACCAACAACTAAAATCTTTGCTGCTGGAATTGTACCAGCGGCTGTCATCATCATAGGTATAGCTTTTTCAAAATAAGCAAAGGACTCGATTACTGCTTTGTATCCAGCCAAGTTAGCTTGAGAAGACAAGATGTCCATAGATTGAGCTCTTGTTATTCTTGGTAATAATTCTAATGAAAAAAGTTTAACTTTTTTATTTTTTAATTTATCTAGTTCCACTTTATTATCATAGGGATTCAAAACACCAATAAGAGTTTGATCTGCTTTTAATAATACACTTTTATCTTCAGATAATAGTCCTAGTTGTACAATAATATTTGAGTGATCTATAATCTCTTTTTCATCATCAGAAAATTTTACACCTATGCTTTTATATTCTTCATCAATAATCCCTAAATGATTTCCATAATTCTTTGATAGGTGAACATCAAATCCCAAAGAAATATATTTTTTTGCAATCTCTGGTGTAATTGCAATTCTTTTTTCAATTTTTTGGTTTTCTAAAATTGATCCAATTTTCATTATAGAATCTTATAACAGGAATAGTGCCATTAGCACTAATACTAATACTACTGAGACAGTGCCCCATAATACAAATTTTGTAAAATTGTTCCAAGTTTTTTTATGGTTTTCATTATCCATAAAAATTATTTCTGTCTTGCTTTAAATTTAGGGTTTGTTTTATTAATAATATAAACTCTCCCTCTTCTTCTGACTAGTTTTGAATTTAAATCTCTCTTTTTAATAGATTTTAATGAACTTTTTATTTTCATAGTCTTTAAAAATTTAGCCTGGCAAAGTCCTACTCTTCCATGTCTTAAGACAAAGTACCATCGGCGCTGAAAAGCTTGACTTCCGAGTTCGGAATGGGATCGGGTATTACCTCTTCGCTATAATCACCAGGCGACGTATTTATACCTAAAGAAAAATTTTAGTCAAAGAAAAATAAAAATAATTAATTCTTAAAAGAATATAAAATAATGGTTTTTAGTGCTAGAAATGCATCTTTTAAACCAATTTTTTTACCTTCTTCATATGACCTTCCATTATAAGTAATAGGAACCTCAAAAAACTTATAGTTTTTTTTTGCTAGCTTAATAGTAACCTCAGGTTCAAATGAAAAGCTTTTTTCTTTAAGATTTATACTTTTTAAAGCTGAAGTTTTAAAAACTTTATATCCAGTTTCC
>JBNAKH010000058.1:0-2868 GCA_052047495.1 Candidatus Pelagibacter sp. | reverse complement strand
GATTTAAATACTTAATTGTTCCACCATACTCATTAGCTAAATTTAATTTACTTGCGTGCATAAGGTATTCCTCTAGAGCTTTTTTCATTGTGTTGGTATCACCGTTTTTCATTAAATATTGTTCAATTATTTTATATTCATAATTTTCAGGTTCATCTCCTAAGACTTTTTCAATAGTGATATAGTATTCGGTATCATGTTCTGAACCTGATCTTATCATTATCAATTTGTCCTCATCGCCAACAATAATGTCACCATCACTGTCAAATTCTTTAGTTATTTTTTCTAAAAGTTTGCTAGAAATTTCTTCTTGGTCACTCATATTATTTTAGATCAGTTTTTTTTGAGCCAGTTTTAACGTTTTTCATTATTGCAGAGCTGAGATTCATAGTACTCCCATCTAACCAATTTTTACGCTTAAATTTTTTTACAATAAGACCCTTTGATATATCACCAATCAAATAATCCCCGTGTTCACTTGAATGAAGTTCGCCAAAAGTCCAAACGCCTTTATTACTTAAAAATTTTTCTTTGAGATATGGTTTAATATTAATTTTAAATATTGCATCGCATTCTACTTTAATGTTTTTTCCATCAATTTTTATTTGTAAATTACCATCTACTTTATTTTGCATTCCGCACTTGAAGCCAATACCACCCGCACTTTTATAGTTATCGCACAATGTTAAAGATAATGTATCAGCTTTAATCTTTTTGAATTTAGCTACAATAGGTTTTTTAAATTCTGGTGCTAAATCTTTATCTTTACTATTAGATAAAGTAAATGTTTCTGTGATTTTTATAAAAACAGCCATAGAAATTAATTGTCTTTATTCTCCAATATAACTTTCAAAGTCACTCCTTACATCAAAACCAAGATCAATTAGTTTTCTTCCTACAAAAGAAATTGTGTCTCCGTATATTTCATCAAGAGTGTCTTGAAGTGCCTGATTATCTTCAGGTCCATAAATTGCCTCAGGACTATTTTCAACTACACCTTGACAAACTTTAAGATCCTTTTCGTCTAAGAATAGATGATATAATTTCTTTTCCCACATATAGTGATGAATAAGACCCTGCAGACTCATATCATAAGAACCTTCAACATGATTTAGATAATACTTATCATAAGCTATTCCTGGGCGAACCTTAAAAGTATCTTCTTCTTTGAAAAATTCTTTTTGACTATCAATCAACTCCTCAAAAAAATTTTCTAATTCTTTAAAAACTTTCTTAAGACCTATGTGTTTTTTATATTCATCATTTTTTTCTAATATGCTTAAAACATCTTTGTCGATTTGTAATTTTTTATCAGCCCAAGAATAAACGCTCCAGTCAGTCGCGACAGCAATTAAGACTAATTCTTTATCTTTTTCAAATATATCGTCGGCATATCGTAACTCTGAACCGTGATTTTTAACAGAATTGTAAACTACCTCTTTATCTTTTTTTAAATTTAAAGAGACATATTCTAATATTTTAATTTTATTTTTAATACATTTTAAAACAAACACCTTGTCATTCTTAATTTTATCACTTGCAAATTCAAAAGCTCTTTCTGCATTTTTAAGAGCTATCTCTACAAAAGACTGATCATCTTTAAAACGATCATTTACAAACTCTAATGCATAACCATCTTGGATTAAAGCTTGTTTAACTAACTCCTCATCATTTTTAAGATCTTCACTAGCAAATTGAATACTGGTTCCATCCTTCGAAATTGCTAATTGAACCATTGTCTTATCATTTTGAATTTCTTTTGAAGCAAATTCTAACAATGAACCAGATTGTCCAATTGCCATTTTAACTATATCTTTGTCTGCTTTGATAGTTTCGTCAAAATATTCTAATTCATGACATGAAGTAGGTTTTTGAATAATCGCTTTCGCAATTTCTGTATCACCTAATAAAGACTTGTGTATTTTACTCGCAGAAATATCATACTTCGCGATAGCTAAGACAAAATTTTTATCTTTATAAAGACTCTGATCTATTTCATCAATAACTGAATAAAATGTATCATCGTTCAAGATTTCTAAAATGAAACTTTTATCTTTTTTTAAAGATGCATCTACATGTGAAAATGCATAACCATCATTTTTGATAATTGGTAAAAATAATTTTTTATTTTTTTTGATTGAGGAGTCAAAATATTCTAATGAACGGCTATCTTTGTCTAGTGATAATTTAGCAATTGCTTCATCTTTTAAAAGCTTTTTGTCTATTAGAGATACATCTAAACCCATTGTAATTGTTTTCATTACAAAATTTTTGTCTTTGAAAAGAGACTTATCTAAGTGAGACTGAATAGAAGAAAAATTATCTTCATTAACAACTGATAGAACAAAAGAAGAGTCTTTTTTTAAACTTGTGTCAATATATTCAAATGCATACTCTGAATTTTCTATTGCTTTTTTTGCAATATTTTTATCTTTTTTTAACTTAGCACTAGCGTAACGTAACTGTTGTCCATCTTTTTCAATAGCTAAGTTAATAATATCTTTGTCATCTAATAATTTTTTATCAATATCAGGATGGTTTGAAAGGGTTGATGTTTCTAACGCTTTCAATACAATAATTTTATCTTTTTTAAACTTTTTATCTGCATGCTCAAGCATGTAACCCTCAATAGAAACAGCAGTTTTCACTATATCTTTATCTGCTTTGCATTTGTCATCTACATGTTCAAAAGCATAAGCACTTTGCTTGACGGCAGCTAATGCAATTTTTTTATCTGATTTTAATTTAGAGTCAGCAAATTGGATGGCTTCTCCTGCGTTTAAAACAGCCTCTAATACAACGTCCTTGTCTTTCTTAAATTTTTCTGGAAGTTCCTCTAAATCCATTCCATCTTCTTTGACTTTTTTT
>JBNAKH010000057.1:0-7133 GCA_052047495.1 Candidatus Pelagibacter sp. | reverse complement strand
ATCTGGGATATCCATCAAAAATAAGTTTGTTTTTATATTTTTCATCAAAAATTACTTTTTTAATTAATTCGTTTACAATTTCATCACTTACAAATTTACCATCGTTCATGTCATTGATTATTTTTTTTCCTATTACAGAATTTTTCTTGATTTCATCCCTTAACATATCACCTGTTGAAACTTGAAAGCCATTTATCTTTTTTACTAAATATTTTGCTTGTGTTCCTTTTCCAGCACCGGGAGGTCCAAATAGGATTATATTCACGAATTATCTTCCGAATTTAGTTTTTTTAATCAATTGTTCGTATTGGGAACTCATTAATCTTGTTTGTATTTGTGTTACAGTATCTATTGCAACAACAACTACAATTAAAATTGATGTGCCTCCCAGATAGAAAGGAATTGGATAATTGGCAATTAAAAACTCGGGCATTAAACAAACTAAAGTTAAATATAAAGCACCTATTGTTGTCAACTTTGTTAAAATATTATCAATATAAATTGCTGTGCTTTCTCCAGGTCTTATTCCAGGTACAAAACCACCATATTTTCTCAAATTATCAGCTGTTTCTGTTGGATTAAAAGTTATTGAAGTGTAAAAAAAAGTAAAAAATATTATTCCTGATGCATAAAGCAACATATACAAAGGTTGTCCTTGAGTAAAATATGAACTTATATTTAAAAAAGTTTCATTATCAGAAAAATTAAAATTTGAAAAAGTTACTGGTAATAATAGTAATGCCGATGCAAAAATTGCGGGAATTACTCCAGCTTGATTAATCTTAAGTGGTAAATGAGATGACTCTCCCCCATACATTTTATTACCAACTTGTCTTTTGGGGTAATTTATTAGTATTTTTCTTAAAGCTCTCTCCATAAAAACAATAAATAATATTGTTAAGATTAATAAAACAAATAAAGCTAAGATCATTAATGTGGAGACTGCTCCTGTTCTACCAAGTTCAAAAGTGGTGACTAGAGCTCTTGGAATTTCTGCAACGATACCAGCAAAAATAATAAGAGATATACCATTACCAATTCCTCTTTGGGTAATCTGTTCTCCTAACCACATTAAAAAAATAGTTCCAGAAACAATCGTGGTAACAGTCGAAATCTTAAAAAAAGCACCAGGATTAATTACTAATCCAGCTGAGGACTCTAGACCTACTGCTAATCCATAACCTTGAACTGTTGCAAGTAAAACTGTTCCATAACGAGTTATCTGAGTAATTTTTGCTCTACCAGTTTCTCCTTGTGATTTTAAATTTTTAAAATAATCAGAAACACCAGTTAATAGTTGAACAATAATTGATGAAGAAATATATGGCATGATTCCTAATGCAAAAATTGCCATTCTACTCACTGCACCACCAGCAAAAACATTAAACATTCCTAATAAACCTTTTTGATTTCCTTCCATCATTATTTTGAGTTGTTCAGGATCTATCCCTGGCAAAGGTACAAAAGTACCAAATCTATAGACCACTAAAATAGCAAGGGTAAATATTATTCTATTTCTTAAATCAGTATTTGATGATGATGTGCTCATTAAATTAAACTATTTTTTTAATTGTATTGAACCACCAATTTTTTCAAGCTTTTCAACAGCAGACTTTGATGCAAGATCTGCCTCAATATTTATTTTATCTTTAATGGCTCCGGAACCTAAAATTTTTAATTTGATTGAATTTTGATCTATTAATTTTAGTTTTTTGAGTAAATTTGAATTCAGCGTGTCTGTAGTTTTAATATTTTTTTTATCAATATAAGATTGGATTTTATCTAGGTTTAATATAGCAATTGTTTTTTTATTAATAGGGTTGAATCCTCTTTTTGGAAGTCTTCTGTATAATGGCATTTGTCCACCCTCAAAACTTTTAATCGCTACACCAGATCTGGATTTTTGACCTTTTACACCTCTTCCAGATGTTTTGCCTTTTCCAGAACCGATACCTCTGCCAACTCTAAGTTTACTTTTATTAATCTTATTTCTATTATTTAATTTAATCATTATCCTCTTTTTTCTATTATCTCAGAAATCTTTTTATTTCTTATTGAAGATATTTGTTTTGGCGAATTTTGTTTCAATAGTGCTTTCATTGTAGCTCTAATCACATTGTGGGCATTTGATGTACCCATTGATTTTGCGACAATATCTTTTACTCCTAAAACCTCACACACAGCTCGAACAGGGCCTCCAGCTATAATTCCTGTTCCTTTAGAGGCTGCTCTTAATACAATTCTTCCAGATCCATCTTTAGCTTTTACATCATGATGAATCGTTCTTCCTTCTCGAAGAGGTATATGAATAAGTTTTCTTCGTGCCATTTCATTTGCTTTTTTTATAGCATCTGGCACTTGTTTTGCTTTAGCGTGAGCTATGCCAATTTTACCAGACTGGTTTCCAACAACAACTAGTGCTGAAAAACCAAATCTACGTCCACCTTTTACTACTTTTGTTATACGATTAATGTGAACTAATTTTTCTAAAATATCGTCAGTTTTTTTATCTTTATTATTATCCATGTTAAAATTCCATTCCATTTTTACGTAAAGTTTCAGCAAAAACCTTCACTCTTCCGTGATATTTATAAATACCTCTATCAAAATAAATCTTGGTAATTTTTTTCTCTTGTGCTTTTTTTGCTAACTTTTCAGCTACAATCTTAGATAATTCAGTTTTATTTACCTTTTCACCAGACTTAATATCTTTTTCAATTGATGATGCTGATAATAAAGTAACATTTTTCATATCATCAATTATTTGTGCCGAAATGTTCTTTGATGATCTAGAAATACTTAGTCTATATCTGTCATTTGAAGCAACATTTTTAACCTTGTTGCTAACTCTAAATCTTTTTCTTTTACTAGTATCTAATTTCATTACTTCTTCTTTCCTTCTTTTTTCAAAATATGTTGACCCTTTTCTCTCACACCTTTACCTTTATATGGTTCAATTTTTCTAAGAGTTTTTAGTTTTGATGCAATTGCACCTACTTGTTGTTTATCAGCACCACTTATTTTTAAAGTTGTTTGCTTTTCAACATTGATTTTAATCCCTTCTGGAATATCAAAATTGATATCATGGCTATAACCTAATTGTAAATTAAGTTGATTACCTTTTAAAGCAGCACGATATCCAACACCTACTAATTCCAGTATCTTCTCATATCCAGTGCTTGAACCAATAACTGCATTATTAATTAAACTTCTATTCATTCCCCATAATCGCTTGGTTTCTTGATCGATTTTTTTTGGTTTGATTGATATTTCTTTTCCATCTTTTATATCAAGATTAAAAACTTCTAAGTCAATATTAATTGATTTTTTCCCCGAAGGCCCTTCTATGTTCAACATATTACCAGCCAAAGCAACTTTGACTTTTTCTGGAATTGAAATATTAATTTTACCAATTTTAGACATTAAAATACCTTACAAATTATTTCTCCACCCACTCTTTGCTTTCTTGCATCAATATCGGTCATGACACCTTTTGGTGTTGATACAATTGCTATACCTAAACCATTATTTATTTTTGGTAAACTTTCTGCACTAGAAAATATTCTTCTCCCTGGTTTTGAAACTCTTTCAAAAGTGCTTATAACTGGGTTTCCTGAATGATATTTAAGCTCTAAAGATAATAAAGATTTATTATTTTCTTTATTCACTTTGAAGTCCTTTATAAAACCTTCATTCTTTAAGATATCAGCAATCTTAGTTTTAAAATTTGAAGAAGGTAATTCAACTTTCTTATGGCTTCTATCTTGAGCATTTTTTATTCTTGCTATCATATCTCCAATTGGATCACTTAAACTCATATTTTCCTTTCTACCAACTTGATTTAACTAAACCTGGTATCTTTCCTTGCAGACCTAATTGTCTTAATGCAATTCTAGATATTTTCAATTTTCTATAAACTCCGTGAGGTCTTCCAGTGATCTGACATCTATTCATAACTCTTACTTTCGCAGAGTTTCTAGGTAATTTTGATAATTTTTGTTGTGCTTTAAATCTTTCCTCTAGGGGAAGCTTTTTATTCATAACAATCTTTTTTAACTTTTGCCTTTTTTTGAATAGCCTGTCCGATAATTTTATTCGTTTATTATTCTTATTTATTGAGCTTAATTTAGCCATTTTAGTTGTCTCCTTTTTTAATAAATGGAAAATTTAATTTTTCTAAAAGAGCAAAGCTATGCTCTTTACTTTTAGCTGTTATTACAATTACAATATCAATACCACGAACTTTATCAGCACGATCAAAACTTACTTCTGGAAATATGATATGTTCTTTAACACCAAATGTATAATTTCCAAATTTATCAAAACCATTCGCAGACAGACCTCTAAAGTCTTTTATTCTTGGCAAAGCTATATTCACAAGTCTATCTAAAAATTCATACATTTTATCTTTTCTAAGTGTTACCTTTAAGCCAGCATTTGACCCTTTTCTTGTTTTAAAATTTGCAACTGATTTCTTAAATTTGGTAATTACAGGTTTTTGACCTGTTATCTTTGCTAAATCCTCCTCACAAGACTTTAATATTTTTGAGTCATTTCCATCCAAGCCTAAGCCCATATTTAAGACAATTTTTTCAATTTTTGGACCCATGTATAAATTTTTAAAACCAAATTGAGATTTTAATGCAGGTTGTATTTCTTTATAATAAAGTTCTTTCAATCTCGGAGTCATTATTTTTTAGCCTCAGTTTTTTTTGTTTTTGTTTTTTCGTCAATTAGTTTTAAATTTGATAAATGAATAAAACTTTCCTTTGAAAAAATTCCACCTTTTTTTTCCTTAGTTGTTTTTACGTGTCTCTTTACCATATTAATATCTTTAACTTTTGCTCTATTGTTTGGTCTATCAATTTCAATTACTTCACCTTCTTTTTTTTTATCTCTCCCTGATAAAACTCGAACTTTTAATCCTTTTTTAATCATTACAAAACCTCTGGGGCTAATGAGATTATTTTCATTTGCCCTTTATTCCTTAATTCTCTTGTCACTGGACCAAAAATTCTAGTTCCAACTGGTTCACCTTTATCATCAACCAGAACAGCAGCGTTATTATCAAATTTTACTTTTGATCCGTCATCCCTATGAATTCCTTTTTTTACTCTTACCACCACAGCTTTATGAACTGATCCTTTTTTTACTTTTCCCTTAGGAATTGCTTCTTTTACAGCAATCACTATCGTATCCCCTATGCTTGCATATCTTCTTTTCGATCCACCTAAGACTTTAATACATTCAATTTTCTTTGCCCCGGTGTTATCGGCTACATTTAATTCTGTTTGGACCTGTATCATTATTTTGTGTTCTCCATTACTTGAAATTTCTTGTTTTTTGAGAAAGGTTTGCTCTCTATGATTGATACTTTGTCACCTGTTTTAAATTTGTTATTTTCATCATGGGCATTGTATTTTTTTCTCACTTTTATTACTTTTTTTAATAATGGATGAGAATATTTTCGTTCAACTAAAACAGTTATAGTTTTGTTGGGTTTATCACTTACAACCACACCTGTTAGTATTTTCTTAGGCATTTAATTTTCCTTTTAATATTGTTTTTAATCTAGCAATTGTTTTTTTTGTTTCGCTAATTTTTGCTGGATTCGTAATCTGTGAATTCATCTTTTGAAATCTAAAATTGAATAAATCTTTTTTAAATTTATCGATGTTTTTTATAATTTGATCTTTTGATAGTTTTTTAATTTCTTGTTTTTTCATATTAGGCAAATCTCTTTATAGTTTTTGTTTTAATTGGCAATTTTGCAGATGCTTTATATAACGCTTCTTTGGCTATCTGTTCTGAAACACCATCTACTTCAAATAAAATTCTTCCTGGTTTTACACGGCATGCATAGAATTCTGGCGAACCTTTTCCTTTACCCATACGTACTTCAATAGGTTTTTTTGAAACTGGAATATTTGGAAAAATTCTCGTCCAAACTCGTCCTTGTCTTTTCATGTGTCTTGTTAGAGCAACTCTAGCTGCCTCTATTTGTTTACCAGTAACCCTATCAGGAGATAGTGCTTTTAAAGCATAGGCACCATAGTTAATGAAATTTGCTCTTGAAGCAGTTCCATGAATTCTACCTTTATGAGCTTTTCTCCATTTTGTTCTAACTGGCTGTAACATTTATTGTTTTCCTTCTTTAGGTGATGCTTTATTTGTTTCTTGACTAAATTCTTTAGCAAATACCTCACCTTTATAAATCCAAACTTTTATTCCAATTATGCCATAAGTCGTAAGTGCTTCTGCCTCAGCATAATCTATATCAGCTCTTAATGTGTGGGATGGTATACTGCCATCTCTTAGCCATTCAGTTCTAGCAATCTCATTTCCACCCAATCTTCCGCTTACTGAAACTTTAATTCCTTTAGCGCCTAATCTTAAACAAGACTGCATTGCTCTTTTCATTGCTCTTCTATAAGAAATTCTTTTAACTAATTGTTGAGCAATATTTTCTGCAACTAAATAAGCATTTGTTTCAGGTTTTTTTACTTCTTTTATATTTAAAGTAACCTCATTTGAAGTAAACTTGGATAAATTATTTTTTATCTTATCTATATCACTACCTTTTTTTCCAATAACAAAACCTGGTCTAGAAGTGTAGATTGTAACATAACATTTGTTTGCTGTTCTTTCGATCATCACTTTTGAAACCCCAGAATTAATTACATTTTTTTTGATATATTCTCTTATTTTAAAATCTTCTATAAGATAATTACCAAAATCTTTCTTTTTAGCGTACCAAACAGAGTCCCAACCTCTATTAACACCTAATCTAAAACCTACTGGATTAACTTTTTGTCCCATGACTCTCCATTTTTTTTGCCTCTGATAAAATAATTGTAACACTTGAATAAGGTTTTAAAATTGGTGCAGCTCTACCTTTTGCTCTTGGTCTAAATCTCTTCATAGTAATTTTCTTTCCACAATATGCTTCCTTAACTATAAGCTTATCAATATCATACTGAAAATTATTTTCTGCGTTTGCAACAGCAGATGAAATAGTCTTTCTAATATCGCGAGTAATTCTTTTTTCTGAAAACTGAAGATCTCTAATAGCTAATTCTACTTTCTTCCCGACTATACCTTTTAAAATAGGATTAAGTTTTCTTACACTTGAT
>JBNAKH010000056.1:0-2026 GCA_052047495.1 Candidatus Pelagibacter sp. | reverse complement strand
TAACAATGTAAGATTGATTGATAATTTTTGAAATTCTATAAAAAATAAGCCCCAACACCTAAAAAAGAAACAAAACCAATTACATCAGTTATTGTTGTTACGAAAACACTAGAGGCAATTGCTGGATCAATTTTCATTTTTTTTAAAGTGACTGGAACAAGTATTCCAAATAAACCTGCAACTACCATTGTCAAAATCATTGAAATTGATATGATTAATGATAATTGATAATCTTGAAACCAGACTTGGACAATAAAAGAACTTATCACGGCAAAAATTATTCCATTTAGAATACCAATATTAAATTCCTTAATAATGTTTTGATTAAAGTTATTTTTTGTTAAATCATTTGTTGCTAAAGTTCTAACAGTGACTGCTAGAGTTTGCATACCTGCATTACCACCCATCGATGCAACTATTGGCATTAAAAATGCCAAGACAACCATTTGTTCAATTGTTGCACCAAACAAACTTATACAATAAGTAGCCAGAAATGCTGTAAATAAGTTTAATAGTAACCAGTTAAATCGTCTTTTAGTTTTTGTGATAACACCATCTGTAATTTCTTCGTCACCAACACCAGCTAATCTTAAAGCATCTTCCTCAGCCTCTTCTTTTAAAACTGTTAATACATCATCGGAAGTTATCATTCCTACAAGTTTATTATTCTTATCTACAACACAAGCTGAGTTTAAACCATAATTTTCAAATGAGTTACCAACTTCTTCTCTATCCATATCCACTGGGACTAAAAAAATTGAGTCGTCCATAATTGAAGACATCTTTGTTTCTCTAGGTGTTCTTAATACTTTTGAAGATGGTACTGCGCCAATAGGTTTAAAATTTTCATCAACAATATAAATTTCTAAAAATTCTTCTGGTAAGTCTTTATTCTCTCTTAAATAATCAATAGTTTGTCCTACTGACCAATTACTTGGAATTGCTGTGAACTCTCTTTGCATTATCCTAGCAGCGCTATCCTCTGGATAACTAAGACCTTCTAATAACGCAAATCGATCTTTTGGGGGTAATAAACTTAATATTGAATTTTTATCTTTTTCATCAACATTTTCTAAAATGGCAATAGCGTCATCAGATTCTAAATTTTTTAATATCCTGACAATTGCATCTGACGAAAGGTATTTAATGATTTCTGATTGAACAGACTCATTTAATTCAACAAATACCTCTGGGTCAATCTTAAAATTATTTAATTTTATTAAACTTTCTCTATCATTTTGACTTAAATGCTCAATAATATCAGCAGCATCAGCGGGATGCATTTCCTCAAAAGATCTAGTTATAAAAGATGCATCATTTGAGGTAATTTTGTCTGTTACAACTTTTATATATTCCTTATTAAATTCAAAATTGACTTTTTTATCTTTAATTTTTTTTATTAAAGTCATAAATACACCTATTATTTAGACGGATCTTTTAATACAAAATGAAAAGAATACAATTTTTAAATGCCTATAGAAATTAAAAAGTCCCAAAATCCAGTAAAATATGAAGACGCAATATCATTAATGGAAGATCGACTTAAAGATATCGATCTAAAAAAAGTAGATGATTTGATTTGGGTTTTAGAACACAATCATATCTATACATCGGGAACAAGCTATAATGAAAATGAGATAATAGATAAATCTATAAATATTATAAAAACTAATAGAGGTGGTAAAATAACTTATCATGGACCAGGACAACTCATTTGTTATTTTGTAATTGATTTAAAGAAAGGTAAGAAAGATATTAGAAAATTCATATCTGTAATTGAAAAATCAATTATTGAAACCCTGAACCTCTATGACATAGAAACATTTGCTGATAAAGAAAATATTGGTATTTGGTATAATGATAATTCAAACATAAAAAAAGTTGCTGCAATTGGGGTCAGGGTAAGTAAATGGATAGCTTATCATGGTTTTTCTATCAATATTAATAACGATTTAAAAAAATATGACGCGATTATTCCTTGTGGGATTAAAGATAAAGGTATTACTAATCTCAAACAAATTAAAGA
>JBNAKH010000055.1:0-2922 GCA_052047495.1 Candidatus Pelagibacter sp. | reverse complement strand
ATTAGTTATAGTTGCAAATGCGCCTATAACATTTTCAAATTGTTCATCAAACATTCATCAAAATGTTCATCAAACTTTTTTTTGCACAAATAAAAAAAAGGCGAGTAAAAACTCGCCTTTTTGAATTTTTGTTTGAGATTAATGGGGATTACATTCCCATGCCGCCCATTCCTCCCATGCCACCCATGCCGCCCATTCCACCAGGCATTCCAGCAGGAGCCGCATCTTTTTCTTCTGGCTTGTCAGCTATCATTGCTTCTGTTGTTACTAATAATCCAGAGATTGATGCTGCATCTTGAAGTGCAGTTCTAACAACTTTAACTGGATCAATAATACCTTTAGCAAACATGTCACAATATTCTTCATTTTGTGCATCATAGCCGTGAGTTTTTTTATTCTGTTCTAACAATTTACCAACCACAACTGAACCATCTACTCCAGCGTTTTTAGTAATTTGTCTAATAGGAGCTTCTAATGCTCTTCTCACTAAATCAACACCAGCTTTTTGATCTTCACCTTTGGCTTTTACTTTTTCAAGCTCTTGAGCAGCATATAACAAAGCACATCCACCACCTGTTACAATACCTTCTTCAACAGCAGCTCTTGTTGCATTAAGTGCATCTTCAACTCTGTCTTTTCTTTCTTTAACTTCAACTTCTGTAGCACCACCAACTTTAATTACAGCAACACCACCAGCAAGTTTAGCTAATCTTTCTTGAAGTTTTTCTTTATCGTAATCAGATGTTGTTTCATCAATTTGTTGTTTGATTGAAGAACATCTAGCTTCGATATCAGATTTTTTACCACTACCATTTACGATAGTGCTATTATCTTTATCAACTTTAACTTTTTTACATGATCCAAGATCATCTAATTTAACGTTTTCAAGTTTAATTCCTAAATCTTCAGAAATTACACTTCCACCAGTTAAGATTGCAATATCTTCAAGCATAGCTTTTCTTCTGTCACCAAAACCTGGAGCTTTTACAGCTACTACTTTTAAACCACCTCTTAACTTATTTACAACTAACGTAGCTAAAGCTTCGCCTTCAACATCTTCAGATATAATCATTAATGGTCTACCAGCTTGTACCACAGCTTCTAAAAGCGGAACCATTGGTTGTAGATTTGTTAATTTCTTCTCATGTAAAAGAATAAAAGGATTGTCTAACTCTGTCGTCATTTTATCACTATTCGTAATAAAGTATGGTGATAAATATCCTCTATCAAACTGCATACCTTCAACGACATCAAGTTCCGTTTCAATTCCTTTATTTTCCTCAACCGTGATGACACCTTCATTACCAACTTTTTGCATTGCTTTAGAAATCATACTTCCGATTTCTTTATCACCATTTGCAGAAATAGTTCCAACTTGAGCAATTTCATCACTATCTTTTACTTTTTTGGCTGAAGAAACTAAGTTTTGTTTTACAACATCTACTGCTGCATCAATACCTCTTTTTACATCCATCGGGTTCATTCCAGCTGTAACATATTTTACGCCTTCTTTAACAATCGCCTGAGCTAAAATAGTTGCAGTTGTTGTTCCGTCACCAGCTTCATCATTTGTCTTGCTAGCAACTTCCTTAACCATTTGAGCACCCATATTTTCGAACTTATCTTCAAGGTCAATTTCTTTTGCAACTGAAACACCATCTTTGGTAATTCTTGGAGCACCATAAGATTTGTCCATCACAACGTTTCTGCCCTTAGGACCTAACGTTACCTTAACAGTATCAGCTAAGATATTTACCCCTCTTATCATTGCTGATCTTGCTTCAGCGTCAAATTTAACAACTTTTGCCATTATACTTTCTCCTTTAACTTATGTTATTTACTTGAAATACCCATAATGTCCGACTCTTTCATTATGCTGTATTCTTTACCATCAATTTTGACTTCAGTTCCTGACCATTTGCCAAATAAAACTTTGTCTCCAACTTTAACATCCATTGGAATTTTTTTTCCATCTTCAGTTTTTGCACCACCACCAACAGCAACAACTTTTCCCTCTTGAGGCTTCTCTTGTGCAGTATCTGGTATGATTATTCCTCCAGCAGTTTTTTCGCTGCTATCTAAAACTTCTATTAAAACTCTGTCATGTAACGGTCTAAATTTCATATATTCTCCTATATAAATATGGAGTTCATATAGAGATTGGTAATACTATTTCAAGATATACTTGATATTTAGTTTATTAAAAAAGGTAGGAAATTGTGGATTTTTTGGGTTATAGATTATTTTGATGACTAAAAATTTAGACAAAGATGGTTTCTGCTCCATCGTTGATAATTACCAGCTTTTTTATATCGATTTATGGGGTGTTATTCATAATGGAATAAACCTTCACAAAGAAGCAATCAACGTTTTAAAAGAAATCACAAAAAGGGAAAAAGAATACATTCTGCTTACAAATGCTCCAAGACCTAATGATGTTGTTAAATCCTTTTTAGAAAAAATGGGCATGGAAAAAGAAATTAGAGACCATGTTTTTACATCTGGTCAAGCATCACTAAACTATCTTAAAAAAAATTTATCCACCAAAAAATTTTTTCATGTTGGACCACCACGTGATTTTGATTTGTTTAATGACTTCGCAAAAATGAAGTCAGACAAAATTGATGATGGAGAGTACATATTGTGTACAGGATTATTTGAAAAATTTGATAAAGATTTGAATTATTATAAAAATTTGTTTGAAAAAAATTTAGATAAAAAGATGGTTTGCACTAATCCTGATTTAATTGTGGATAGAGGCGACAAAAGAGAACTTTGTGCAGGATCAGTTGCCATGGTTTTTGAAAAAATGGGTGGTAAGGTAGTTTATTTTGGAAAACCATATCCTGAGGTTTATAATTTATCCACTAATAACAAAGGTAAAAAAATTCTTTCTGTTGGTGATAATTTAAATACTGATAT
>JBNAKH010000054.1:0-4611 GCA_052047495.1 Candidatus Pelagibacter sp. | reverse complement strand
ATTTTTGATTTATCGTTGGAATTATGGAAAATTATAGTATTTTTGTTTTTGATAGATTTAGCTATATAACTTTTCAAATCAATTTGTAAATTTCTGTCTAAAATAATTCTTTTTGGGGAAAATTGATTATAGCCCTCTAACCTACAATTTAGTTTTGGATTATCTATATTTAGCGTTTTGCCAGTAATCATAATACCATCACTTTTTAATCTTAAATAATGAGCCAATTTATCAGATGTTTTATCAGTAATTCTCTTTGATATTTTGCTGTAAATAATCTTATTCTTCGATACCGCAATTTTTCCAATTACATATGGTAGTTTCTTTTTTCTATTAAAAGAATAAGATCTGTATAAATTTTCTGCATCTTTTTTTAAAAGCCCCTTTTTAACTCTAATGTTGTTTTTTCTTAATATTGAATAACTCTTGCCTTTTACTTTTAAATCAATGTCATCCATTGAATAATAAACTTCTCCAATTTTATTCTTTATAATATTTTTGGTGCATGGCGGAGTTTTTCCATAATGATTACATGGTTCTAAAGTAACATACATTTTTGAGTCTTTTAAATTTTCTGAACAATTTAAAATAGCGTTATGTTCAGCATGAGGTCTGCCATTATAGCCTGTTTGTCCTATAGATATTATTCTATTATTCTTTACAATTACACATCCAACTGATGGATTGTTTCCTGTTAAACCTCTTCGCGCATTAGCTAAATTTAAAGCTAATCTCATAAAATTTTTATCTTGAGTTGAAAATTTATCTTTTTTTGTAGACATCTAGCTTGTCCACAAATTGTACGAAATCTTGCTCTTCTCTAAAATTTCTGTATACAGATGCAAATCTAACATAAGCAACTGGATCAAGTTCTTTTAAACCTTCCATGACCATTGTTCCTATTGTATTACTCGAAATTTCATTTTGACCAAGTTCCTCCAGTGATCTAGAGATCCGACTTATAAATTTTTCAACAGTTTCAGTATCTAAAGGTCTTTTTTTAAGTGCAATGTAAATTGATTTTGCAAGTTTATCTCTATCAAAAGCAGATTTTCTTCCATTTTTTTTTACCACCATTAATTCTCTAAATTGAACTCTTTCAAAGGTAGTAAATCTAGCACCACACACGCACAATCTTCTTCTACGTATAGCAGTGCCATCCTCTGTTGGACGTGAGTCTACAACTGAGGTCTCACCTTTCTTACATATTGAACAAATCATCTATTCAAATTTTTGTAAATCGGAAATGAAGAACATAAATCAATTACTTCGTTCCTTACCTCTTCCTCTATTTGACTATTATCTTCTGGATTTTTGGATAATCCTTTTATTACTTTAGTTATTAATTCGCCTACTTTTTCAAATTCTTTTAAACCAAATCCTCTTGTTGTAGCAGCTTGTGAACCAAGTCTTATACCGGAAGTTATCATTGGTTTTTCTGTATCAAAAGGGATCCCATTTTTATTACAAGTAATATTGGCTCTACATAAACTCTCAGAGGCTATATTTCCTTTTACACCGAAAGGTCTCAGGTCAACTAACATTAAATGTGTATCAGTACCACCTGAGTAAATTTTAAATCCATTATTTTTTAAAGTTTCCGCTAACATTTTAGCATTTGCTAAAACATTTTTTATGTAAGTTTGAAATTCAGGTTTTAATGCTTCAAAAAAACCCGCAGCTTTAGCGGCAATGATATGCATTAAGGGACCACCTTGATAACCAGGAAAAACAGCTGTATCAAATTTCTTTCCTAGATCTAAATCATTCGATAAAATAATTCCGCCACGTGCACTTCTAAATACTTTATGGGTTGTGGATGTTACGACATGCGCATAGTCACAAGGATTCGGATATCCTTTGCCGGCAACTAAACCAGAAAAATGAGCCATGTCTACCATAAGATATGCACCAACTTTATCAGCAATTTCTCTAAATCTTTTAAAATCAATTACTCTTGAATACGCACTACCACCAGCAATAATTAATTTTGGTTTATGTTCTAGAGCAAGTTTCTCAACATTATCATAATCAATTAGTTCAGATTTTTTATCTACGTCATAACTTATCGCATTGAACCATTTACCTGACATTGAAATTTTTAATCCATGAGTTATGTGACCTCCTGAATTTAAGCTCATACCCATAAAAGTGTCATTTGGTTTCAACAAAGCTAGAAATACGGCACCATTTGCTTGAGCACCTGAATGAGGTTGAACATTTGCGTATTTACAATTGAAAAGTTTTTTTATTCTTTCAAGTGCCAGTTGTTCTGCTACATCTACATGTTCACAACCATTGTAATATCTTTTACCTGGATATCCTTCCGCATATTTATTTGTTAGAACTGATCCTTGAGCCTCTAATACAGCTTGTGAAACTATATTTTCAGAAGCTATTAACTCAATGTGATTTTGTTGTCTAATTAACTCATCATTTATTGCCTTAAATAAATCTGGATCAGATTTTGAAAGACTTTTTTCAAAAAAATCCTGGTAAGAGGAATTTATATATTTTGTTTCACTTGACATTTTTTCCTTATATTTTTTTTACTCTTTTTTTATGTCTACCACCCTCAAATTTAGTATTAATGAAAGCTTCAATACATTTAAAGGCAGTATTTTTTTTTGTCAATCTAGATCCTAATGTTATAATATTCGCGTTGTTATGCAATCTAGATAATTTTGTGTTTTTTATTGAATAACACATCGCAGCTCGAATTTTTTTGTGTTTATTTGCAGCCATTGACATTCCCATACCTGAACCACAAACTAAAATACCCATATTTTTTGAGTTAACGCTGACCTTTTTACATAATTTATGAGCATAGTCCGGGTAATTTACTGAGATTTTTGAATTATCAGTCCCAAGATCATGGAAATTGTATTTTTTTAGAAACTTTTTTTTAATTTGTTCTTTCAAATTATACCCAGCGTGATCTGAAGAAATAAATATTTTTTTCAAATTAGTTAAATTTGTAATCTAAGACACATGCAACTAAATGGATTCTATTTTCCTCTCCCCCATTGAATGCATTATGATATTTAGTATTATTAGTAATCCAAACAGATCCATCTGCAGGCATATGTTTTGCAACATTATCAATAACCATTATAGAGCCCGGGTTAGTAATTATTGGAATATGTAGTCTTGGCTCCGGATCTCTGTGCCAACTTAAAGTTGATCTTGGCTCCTTTAATAAAATTCTTACACGTCCTAATTTATACTTTGATGAAAGGACATCAAACACCTCTTTAAAATAAGTATGTTTGTAATCTTCAATAAATTCAGAATAAGCAGATTCATCAATCATTTCATCTCTCATAGCCTCTTTTCCAGAAGAATCTGGTTTAGTCCAGAACACACCTCTAGCTTTATTACCTTTAATAGAGTCTGGATCACCTGGTATTTGTGTTAATGAAATGGCACCAAAATTTGAAACACCATCAACTCCCGAAAAACCCTTGATGGTTAATAACTCTTTATAAGCATTTTGAAGTTTGTTTACATCAAACTTAATATCTTGTTTTTGAAAATCGTTAAAATTTAAATTCATTTGTAATATATTGTCTCCTGATGTTGTTTAATATCTTTTTTAAGATATATTTGTATATAACATTTGTCGCATATTTTAAATAGATTTAAACATGATTACAGGAAAATTCCCAGCATTGAGACTTAGACGCAATAGAAAAACTGATTGGTCAAGAAGGTTAATTGAAGAAAATAATCTTACACCTAATGATTTTATTTTACCCATTTTTCTAATTGATGGAAAAAATAAAAAACAATCTATTAAATCAATGCCTGGTGTTTACAGGTACACAATCGATAAATTAAATAATATAGTAGACAGAGCTATTAAAAAAGGCATACCTATGATTGCCTTGTTTCCATACACTGAAAAAAGAAAAAAAAACGACTTAGGTACCGAGGCTCTTAACGAAAATAATCTGGTTTGTAGGGCATTACAAAGAATAAAGAATAAATATAAAAATGAGATTGGAATAATGTGTGATGTTGCATTAGATCCATATACCTTACATGGTCATGATGGACTTTTACAAAACAAATATGTATTAAATGACGAAACCATAAAAATTTTATTAGATCAATCTTTATTGCAAGCACAAATGGGTTGTGATGTTTTAGCACCATCTGACATGATGGATGGTCGAATTGGTGAAATTAGAAAGTACCTAGACAAACATAATTTTAAAATGACACAAATACTTTCTTATGCTGTTAAATATGCTTCAAGTTTTTATGGCCCTTTTAGAGATGCAGTTGGTTCAAAAAACTTATTAAAAGGAAATAAAAAGAATTATCAAATGGATTATAGAAATAGTGATGAAGCCTTAAGAGAGGTTGCTTTGGATATAAAAGAAGGAGCTGATATGGTTATGGTTAAACCTGGACTACCATATCTTGATATAATTAAAAAAGTTAAAGAAAACTTTAAGATTCCAGTTATGGCATATCAAGTCTCAGGTGAATATTCTTTATTAGAACATGGGATTAAAAATGATTTAACTGATCGAAACATAATTTTAGAAAGTCTTATTTCTTTTAAAAGAGCTGGAGCCAATGCTATTGTTAGTTATTACGCTG
>JBNAKH010000053.1:0-4074 GCA_052047495.1 Candidatus Pelagibacter sp. | reverse complement strand
CCCATACCTCTTCCTAACCAGGAAAAAAAATTAGTTCTGTTGAAGTTTTAGTAAGAGTTGCGAGTGATACTCAAAATCAAGATTAAAAAATCTTTCTCTCTAAATTTATATTATAATCATTCTAAACTGTTGACATTTAGTTTAGAACTATTATAAATTAAAAATTCTAATAACCATGGGGGAAATACAAAAATTATGAGTACTGAAAATTTCAAAAACAAGTCTTTTAAAGCTAATCAAATGAGCAAATGTCCTTTTACCGGTGCAGGAACACCTGCAAAGTTTTCTGCGGGAAGAGGTCAAACAGTAAGAGACTTTTGGCCAAATAGTTTAAATCTTAAAATTCTTAGTCAGCATTCAAATTTATCTAACCCTATGGATAAAAAATTTAATTATGCAAAAGAATTTAAAAAACTAAATTACAAAGCACTAAAAAAAGATTTAAAAAAATTAATGACAGACTCCCAAGAGTGGTGGCCAGCAGATTATGGTCATTATGGTCCATTATTTATTAGATTAGCTTGGCATGCCGCAGGAACTTACAGAACTGGTGATGGGAGAGGTGGAGCAGGAACAGGTAACCAGAGATTTGCGCCACTTAATTCTTGGCCAGATAACGTTAACTTAGATAAAGCTAGATTACTTTTATGGCCTATTAAAAAGAAATATGGAAGAAAAATTTCATGGGCAGATTTATTTATACTTGTTGGAAATGTAGCTTTAGACTCAATGGGTTTTAAAACTTTTGGTTTCGGAGCTGGCAGAACTGATATTTGGGAACCAGAAGATGATATTTATTGGGGCTCAGAAAAAGAAATGTTAGGTGTGGAAAGATATAGTGGAAAGAGAGATTTGGAACAGCCACTAGGAGCTTCACATATGGGTTTAATCTATGTAAATCCGCAAGGTCCTGACGCTAATCCAGATCCAAAACTAGCAGCACATGATATTAGAGAGACATTTGGCAGAATGGCTATGAATGACTATGAGACAGCAGCATTAGTTGCTGGAGGACATACGTTTGGAAAATCTCATGGTGCAGCATCTGAATCATATAAAGGACCGGATCCAGAGGCTTCAAGACTTCAAGATCAGTCAACTGGGTGGAATAGTGGATATAAATCTGGAAAAGGTGTTGATACAATAAGTAGTGGTATTGAGGGCGCTTGGACTCAAAATCCAATTCAATGGGATATGGGTTATTTGGATTGTTTATATGGACATGAGTGGGAACTTACAAAAAGCCCAGCTGGTGCTCATCAATGGACTCCGAAGAAAAATGGGCAAGAGATTAAAATGGTTCCCGATGCACATCAAAAAGGTGTGCTTCATCCACCAATGATGCAAACAACCGACATATCGATGAAAGTTGACCCTAGCTATGGACCTATCACAAAACATTTTCACCAAAATCCAAAAGAATTTCATGATGCTTTTGCGAGAGCATGGTTTAAATTAACTCACAGAGATATGGGGCCAAGGGTTTGCTATCTTGGTAACGAGGTTCCAAAAGAACAACTAATTTGGCAGGATCCAATTGATAAGCCTAAATATAAACTTAAATCAAAGGATATTAAAGATTTAAAAACTAAAATCTCTAAATCAAAAATATCAATTCCAGATTTAGTTTCTACTGCATGGGCTTCAGCATCTACGTTTAGAGGCTCTGATAAAAGAGGTGGTGCTAATGGTGCTAGAATAATGTTGGAACCACAAAAAAATTGGAAAGTGAACAATCCAAAAAAATTATCGACTGTAATTAAAGCTTTAGAAAAAATTAAAAGTAAATTCGATAGTAAAAAGAGAAGTGTTTCAATGGCAGATTTGATTGTACTAGCTGGTGGTGTTGGTATCGAAATGGCTGCAAAAAAAGCTGGCTACAAAGTTCAAGTTCCATTTTTAGCAGGAAGGGGAGATGCAAGGCAAGATCAGACTGATATTAACTCATTTGGTCTTCTAGAACCACAAGCAGATGGTTTTAGAAACTATTTAAATGATGGAGCTTCAAATGTTTCTGCAGAGGAAAAAATTGTTGATAAGGCTCAATTGATGGGTTTAACAGCTCCAGAAATGACTGCACTTGTGGGTGGTATGAGAGTGTTAAACACAAATTTTGATGGCTCAAAACATGGTGTTTTTACTAACAGACCCGGTTCTCTTACTAACGATTATTTCATAAATCTTTTAGACATGAATACGACTTGGAAAGAGGAAGATAAATCTGAACAAACATTTATTGGTAAAGATAGAAAAACTCAAAAAACGAAATGGAAGGCGACAAGAGTTGATTTAATTTTTGGTTCAAATTCTCAACTAAGAGCTCTAGCAGAAGTTTACGCATGTGAAGATTCAGGTGATAAATTTGTTAAAGATTTTATCGCGGCATGGGTAAAAGTTATGAATTCTGATCGATTTGATTTGAAATTAAACTAATTCTATAAAACAGGACAAAAAAATATGGGAACAGCAAATTTTGAGGACTTCTACGAAGTTCCTAATCTTAATTTTGATATATCAAAGTTGAGAAATGATTTGGATAGAGTTTTAAAAGCTAAAAAATTTAACTCTCCTGGAGCTACCCACTTTGGAGCAATACCATTAAATCAAATCCCGAATGATAGAAGTTCTATTGAGGGTAATAATATAAGAGGAAAATATTGGACGATTGCTGATGAAACTGGGAAAGAAGTTTCTCGAGATGTTGATATTGATGAGTCAAAATATACTCAATTAGTCCCTGAATTTGAAAATACTTATTTTAAAGAAGTTTACGACACTCTAAGTAAAAGGTTTAAACTAGGTAGAGTTAGATTATTATTAAAAGAGCCAAGATCAACATTAAGCTGGCACAAAGATCCTGAATGTAGACTGCATGTGCCCATTATAACTAATAAAGGTTGTTCGATGGTAATTGAAAATGTAGCAAAACATCTTCCGGCTGATGGCAAGGTATGGATAACAAATAATACAAAATATCATAATTTTTTTAATGGTGGAGAACAGGCTAGAGTACACCTAGTTGCTTGTGTGCTTGATAGTCCGTTTAAAAAATAATGGAATTAACAACCGGCATATTCAAAGCTGCTGGACAGATTTACACAAATAATAGAGGTTCAATTTTAAGAACCATTATTTATACAATTGGTCATTTTGTTATAGCTATAACTGTTTTAATGTTTGTTGCTGATGTCAGCTTTATGATAGCACTAACAGACGCAATAGTAGAACCAATAGCTAATTCTATATGGTATTTTATTTTAGATAAGTGGTGGGCGAGTAAATCAAAAAACTCTTAATCTAATACACCCCAAATATTGTCTGTCTTTATCCAACCTTTAAAATCATCCGTATTTATTTTGCACCAAATTCCATCGCATTTTTGAACTATTAGAACTCTTCCACTTTTAATTTTAGCCAATGGTTTAGAAAGATTTGTCGGATTTTCGAATAAAATTTTATCTTTTGTGGGAATTATTGAGTTTATTTTTTTTAATTGAGACCAATGTATCCATCCGCTGTTGTTTTTAAAATCAATTACTCTTCGCCAGTTCTCTTTTTTATCAATTTGCTTTAGAGGCAAATTTACTTTTTTATAAATAAACTTTATAGGAGATTCAAAGCTCGGTCCATACCTCACATTCACCTTACTTTTCTTTAAAGACAAGAAAATTTCTTGAGCACAACTTAATGAGGTAAAAGATAATAAAAATAAAGTTATAAAAAAAAGTTTAAATTTTTCTTTTTTTAACATCTTTTAACTTTTTAAATTTAATTTTTCTAAAATTCAAATTTAATAGATCTAAAACCAAAACTTGACCATTTAAATTTTTACCGATGGATAAAATCTTTTTTAAAATTTCATTCGCTTGCATAATTCCTATTATACCAGCCACTGTACCCAAGATGCCTTCATATTCGCAATTTAATATATCGTCTGAAATCTCATATTCTTGATAAAAAGATCTTATACAAGGTGTTTTTTTATTTTTAAAATCGAAACTAAAAATATGACCATCAAATTTACTTATTGCTCCAGTTACAAGAAATTTTTTATATTTTCTTGAAAAATCATTA
>JBNAKH010000052.1:0-2876 GCA_052047495.1 Candidatus Pelagibacter sp. | reverse complement strand
TAAATAAAGTAAAAATTTATAACAAATTTTTAAACCCTGAAAAACTGAATAAAGCTTATGATTTTGCTGTTAAAGCACATAGTAATCAAAAGAGAGCTTCAGGTGACCCATATTCAGTACATCCAATAGAAGTCGCAAATATCCTAACAGATCTCAAATTAGATAGCGCTACTATTACTACTGGTTTATTACATGATACAATCGAAGATACCTACGCTACTTACGAGACCATTAAAGGAGAATTTGGTGAAGAGGTTGCAGATTTAGTTGATGGTGTTACAAAAATTTCAGTTTTTGAAAACACCGCAACTACAAACTCAAAAGCAGAAAACTTTAGAAAACTTATTTTAGCAACCTCAAAAGATATAAGAGTTTTGTTAGTTAAAATTGCAGATCGTTTACATAATATGAGAACGATAAAAGCTATCACTAAAGAAGATAAAAGAAAAAGAATTGCACAAGAGACAATGGAAATTTATGGACCATTAGCTGATAGAATGGGAATGCATAGAATTCGTGATGAGCTAGAAGATTTATCTTTTGAGGTTTTGAATAATGATGCAAGAACACTAATTCAAAATAGATTAGATGAAATCAAATCTGACAAAAAAGATATTTTCGAATCTCTTTCTATTGAAATCAACAGTTTGTTAAATGACAATAATATACAATCTAAAATTTATGTAAGAGGCAAAACACCTTTTTCAATTTGGAGAAAAGTTCAAAAGAAAAGAGTTTCTCTTGAGCAAATAACTGATATTATTGGGTTTAGAATAATTTTAAAAAATATTGATGATTGTTACAAAACTTTAGGGATAATACATAAAGAATACAATTGTATACCTGGCAAATTTAAAGATTATATCTCTTCACCTAAAATTAATGGTTATAAATCAATTCATACAGCAGTTATTGGATCTAATAAAAAACCCATAGAAATTCAAATCAGAACAACAGAAATGCATGATTTCGCTGAAAGAGGTATTGCTTCACATTGGCAATATAAATCCTCTGAGAAATTTAATTCTTTAACTTGGAAAGAATATGACTGGTTAAAAGATTTAGTAGAAATCATTGAAAAAAATGAAAATCCAGAACATTCATATGAATATACAAAACTACAAATGTTCCAAGAAAATGTATTTTGTTTTACACCAAAAGGATCGGTTATTAAATTACCAAAAGATGCTACTCCAATTGATTTTGCATATGCCGTACATACTAAAATAGGAGATACCGCAATCGGATGTGAAATTAATGGTAATAAAAGTGAACTCCAAACTATTTTAAGAAATGGAGATCGAGTTAAAATTATTACCTCTAAAAATCATTCACCATCATTGCATTGGATCCCAATAACAAAAACAGGAAAAGCAAGGGCAGCTATAAGACGTTATTGGCATGAAAAGGGAGAAAGAAAAGAGGAAAGAGTAAAAAAATACAATACTACTTTATGGATATCTTTACCAGATAAACCCGGTCAGCTTGGTAATGTTAGTTCATTAATCGGAGAGCATAAACTGAATATTTCAAACCTTGTGATGGCAGGCAAAAACCCTAACTATATAAATTTTAAATTCCAATTAATCATAAGGGATTTAAAAAATTTCACTAATTTTATTGCAGAGCTAAAACAAAAAGGTATAAAATTTAAGATAATTAGACACGAAGATAAAAGAAATGCTTTCACACAAAAAATCCTTAGATATTTTAAGAAAAACTAATGCATTATTAGAGGGACATTTTGTTTTATCTTCTGGATTACACTCTTCAAAATATATTCAATGCGCAAAACTATTAAGTTTTCCGCATAAGGCAGAGAAAATTTGTAAATCTTTAGCCGGAAAAATTAAGAAAAAATTTGAAAACTTCGACTTAATTTTATCACCAGCAATGGGTGGTATAATAATTGGTTATGAAATTGGTAGACTGCTTAAAAAAGAAACTATTTTCTGTGAAAGAGTAAAAGGGAAATTTCAATTAAGAAGAGGTTTTCAAATTAAAAAAGGATCAAAAGTATTAATTATTGAAGATGTTATAACCACAGGCAAATCAAGCATGGAATGTGTAAAATTGATTAAAAATTCAAAAGCAAAACTAGTGGGTTTTGCAACAATTATTGATAGATCATCAAAAAATAATTTAAAGATAAAAAAAAATATAGTTTCACACCTCAAAATTTCTGTTCCAACTTATAAAAAGAACAACATTCCAAACGAGTTGAAATTAATTCCAATTTCAACGCCAGGAAGTAGATACACGAAGTGAGACGTCTTGGAGTAAATATTGATCATATAGCAACCCTGAGAAATGCTAGAGGTGAATTACACCCAGATCCAATATTTGCGGCTAAATTTGTTAAGAAAGCAGGTGCTGACTCAATAACAATTCATCTTCGAGAAGATAGAAGACATATAAAAGATAATGATGCAAAAAAAATTTGTTCTTTAAAAAAGATTTTAGTTAATTTGGAAATCTCAACTAACCCAAAAATGATAAATAAAGCATTAAAAATAAAACCAAATTATATTTGTTTAGTGCCAGAAAATCGAAAAGAAGTTACTACAGAAGGAGGTTTAGACTTAGATAAAAATAAAAATAAAATTAAAAATATAATTTTGAAATTTAAAAAGAAAAAAATTAGAACTAGTTTATTTATAAATCCATCAATTAATGATATCAAAACCTCGTATAAATTAGGATCTGATTGTGTTGAAATTCATACAGGTAGACTTTCTAGATTAGTAAAATTGAAGAAGAATTATTCCAAAGAGCTTAACAGAATAAAAAAATGTTCAATTATTGCAAAGAAAATTGGTTTAGAAGTTCATGCTGGTCATGGACTTGATTATAAAACAACTGAACTATTATCTAGA
>JBNAKH010000051.1:0-2186 GCA_052047495.1 Candidatus Pelagibacter sp. | reverse complement strand
TCTTTTAAAGATACAATTTTTTGAACGTTTAATCTTTTAAATCTATTTTCTGAGTCTGATGAAGATTTAAACAAAGTCAAAATAAAAGAATTTCCTTCTTTTAAAATTTCTCGATTTAATTCCAATGTTTCTGAAAAAACAAACAACTCAAAAACACTCGATAAATCAGTCAGCTTTAAAACTGCATAAGAGTTGCCTTTTGCAGTTTTTCTCTCTTGTATTTTAAGTAATGTCGCAGCTATATTTGATTCCTTTAGATCATCTTGGCTATTAAATTTTTGATAATCATAGATATTATAATCATCAAAAACATCTTTAAACTGGTTTAATGGATGATCTGAAATAAAAAAACCTACTGCTTCAAACTCTTTGGACAATCTTTCCTCGAACTTCCAGTCACCAATATTAGTAGTTATCTCATCTTCATCATTAGTATTTTCACCAAATAGATCTATTTGATTAGCAGATTTATTTTCAAAAATGTTTTTGGATTTTGTAATAAAGTTGGGAATGGAATTAAATAGAGATTGTCTATTAATATTTAAATTATCAAAAGCCCCTGCTTTGACAAGTCCCTCTAGTTGCAATTTGTTAATATCTTTTGGATTTACACGATTTAAAAAATCTTTAATTGATTTAAATGGTCCATTGCATATTCGTTCTTGAACTATATTAGAGACAGCTTCATAACCCACAGCTTTAATACCACCTAAAGCATAATAAAATTTCTCATTTTCAGCTCTAAAATCTGCGAAACATTGATTTATATCAGGTCTAACAATTTCAATATCCAATCTTTTAAGCTCTTCATAAAATTCACTAAGTTTATTTTGATTAGATATATCCATAGTCATTGAGGCAGCAATAAATTCTTTTGAATAATAAGTTTTCAAATATGCTGTTTGATAAGATATAATCGCATATGCAGCAGCATGACTTTTATTAAATCCATATTCTGCAAATGGTTCTATTTTCAAAAAAATTCCAGCTGCCACCTCTTTACTAATTCCATTTTTGACAGCCCCTGCAATAAAATTTTGTTTTTGTTTTTCCAACTCAGATCTTTTTTTCTTTCCCATCGCTCTTCTTAAAATATCTGCTTGTCCAGCAGTAAAACCTGACAATTTCTGCGCAATTTGCATTACCTGTTCTTGATATATAATTACCCCGTAGGTTGGTTTTAAAATATCTTCTAATAAAGGATGTAAATAATCTGGCTCTTGTTTGCCATGCTTACAATCATTATAGGTTGGTATATTGCTCATAGGACCTGGTCTGTATAAAGCGACTAATGCAATAATATCCTCAATATGATTTGGCTTCATTTGAGTTAACGCTTCTCTCATTCCAGAACTTTCAATTTGAAATAAGCCTACTGTATTACCTGAAGATAACATTTCAAAAACTTTTTTATCTTCGTAATTAATATTCTCGATATTAAAATCTTTTTCTTTTTTTTTTATTAATTTTTGAGTGTTATTAATTACTGTTAGTGTTTTTAATCCTAAAAAATCAAATTTAATTAATCCGGCATCTTCGGCTGAATACATATCGAATTGAGTTGAGGGAAGTAATAGATCTGTTGATGCATCTTTATATAAAGGAACAACTTCCTGTAATTTTCTATCAGCTATAACAACACCTGCTGCGTGAGTTGCAACATTTCTATTCAATCCCTCTAGTTTTAAAGACAGCTCCGTAAGTTTTTTAATTCTTGGATCATCTTTAATTAATTTTTGAAGTCTTGGTTCCCCAGCAATACATTCTGTTAAATTTTGAGGTCTTGATGGATCAAAAGGTATCATTTTGGATATACTGTCAACAAAACCATATGATAACCCTAATACCCTTCCAACATCTCTAATAACCATTCTGGCTTTTAATTTTCCAAAAGTAATTATATGAGCAACACTATCCTTATACTTTTCAGTCAAATATTCAAAAACTAGGTCTCTTTTCTCCTCACAGAAATCTATATCAAAGTCTGGCATTGAAATACGATCGGGATTTAAAAATCTTTCAAAAATAAGATTAAATTTTATTGGGTCAACATCTGTAATTAAAAGACACCATGCTACTAGAGAACCTGCACCAGATCCCCTACCAGGCCCTACTGGGATATCATTTTTTTTTGCCCATATAATATAATCAGAAACAATTAAAAAATAACTGGAATATTTCATTTG
>JBNAKH010000050.1:0-2875 GCA_052047495.1 Candidatus Pelagibacter sp. | reverse complement strand
TCAGATATAAATTGAGTCATCCTCTTAGAAACTTGACCAAATACGCGCTCTAGAGAATAGTTATTGTGCTTTCCATAACAAACACCATCAAGATCAAGTAGCAGATATTTTTTTTCTTTTAAGTTCATTTTCTTATTAATGTACCTGATCCCTTGTCTGAGAAAATTTCCCATAAACAAGAATGCTGTTTTGTACCATTAATTATACCTGCTGCTGTAACTCCATTATTAACAGCATCTAGACAAGCATTTATTTTGGGTATCATTCCTTCAGTAATTGTCTCATCTTTTACCATCTCTAATATTTCGGATGAGGATATTTCATCTATAAGTTTTTTTTCTTTATTTAAAACACCATCAACATTTGTCATCAATAGTAATCTCCTTGATTTGACAGATTTGGCTACAGCCATTGCCGCAGTATCACCATTTATATTATGTGTTTGATTGTTTTTATCTAAGCCTAATGGTGAAACAATCGGTATTTTATTTTGTTGAATTATATTCAATAAAATATCGTTATTAATCTTATTTGGTAGACCAACAAAACCCAGCTCTTTTGCCTCCGGTACGACCTCAATAATATTATCTTTTTTAGTGTGGATGGAGACGGCTTCTGTATTTTTTCTGTCCAAAGAGCTTACAATATCATTGTTAAAATCAATTAAGACTGACTCAACAATGTTTATAATTTTTTCATCAGTGACTCTTAGCCCTCTTATAAATTTTGATTGAATATTAGATTTATCTAATTCTCTCTTGATTCTCGGACCCCCACCATGAACTACAATAACTGAAAGACCTAATTTATTTAAAATACTTAAATCAGTAATAAAATTATCAAAGATATTTCTATCAATTAAAACGTTTCCTCCATATTTAATGACTATCAAGTCATTTTTATATTTTTCTATATATTTATTAACCTCGTTTATTGGAGGTCCGTTTTCAGGAAGAATTTTTTTTAAGTCCATAAATTTATTTTAAATTAAAATTTAGGTTGTCGTTTTGACTGTTGTTCTTCTCATAATAAATACTTGCTGAGCCATTGTTAAAATATTATTAACGGTCCAGTAAATAACTAACCCGCTTGGGAATGGTGCAAGTATTACAGTTAAGAAAAGTGGGAAGAAAGCAAAAATTTTAGCTTGCATTGGATCAGTAGGTGCGGGATTTAATTTCTGTTGCACCCACATCGAAACTCCCATTGCTACTGGCCAAGCTCCAATAACCAAGAAACTTGGAACGTCGTAGGGTAATAAACCAAAAATATTAAATATACTTGTAGGATCTCTCTCACTTAAATCATGAATCCATCCATAGAATGGCATTTGTCTCATTTCAATAGTGACAAACAAAACTTTATATAATGCAAAAAATACAGGTATTTGAACAAGAATTGGCAAACAACCTGACATAGGGTTTACTTTTTCCTTTTTGTAAAGAGCCATCATTTCTTGTTGAAGTTTCATTTTATCATTTTTGTGCAGCTCTTTTAAACGAACCATTTCTGGTTGAAGAACTTTCATTTTTGCCATGCTTTTAAATGAGAAATTAGCTAATGGGAAAAAAACTAAACGAATACAAATAGTGATAGCTATAATTGCCAAACCATAGTTTCCAAGTAGTTTAAAGAAATAATCAATTCCATAAAATAGAGGTTTGGTTATGAAATATAAAAATCCCCAATCAATAACTAAATCAAATTTATCTATGTTGAGTTTTTCAGCATATCCGTCTATCACATCCACTCTTTTTGCAGCAACAATAATTTGTAATTCTTCTTCAATTGAACTTTTTTCATTTAATGCCAAAGGATCTGTAGAAATAAAATTTGCTCTAAATTTATTTTTATAGTCGAATGTTGTTTTAAATTCTTTATCTTTTGGTGGTATCAAGGAAGTAATCCAATATTTATCACTTATCCCTAACCACCCTTTATTAGCTACTTTAGTAAACTTCTTTTCTTGAATATCATCATAATCCTCCTCTATTAATTCATCATCTAAAGTTGCAATGAGTCCTTCATGAAGAATTAAAAAGTCAATTATTTCTGGAATTTCATTTCTTATTATTTGTCCATATGAGTAAAAATCATATTTATTATTACTCTCATTAATTATTTTTTGTTTAACTGTAAAAAGATATTTATCATCTAACGATATTATTTTTTCAAATTTTAGGCCCTGTTCGTTGGACCATGATAGTTTTATTGGAGACCCGTCTGTGAGTTTGTTGTTACCTTCTATTGACCAAATTGTATCTGAGTTAGGAACATCAACATTTTTATCAGAAGAGACAAAACCACTATCTATTAAATATCCTTCTTTAATATTTCGAGGTCCTAATAAAGTTACTCTTTTTTCATTATCAAGGGTTACTTTATAATTCTTGAAAGTTAAATCATCTATTGATGCACCTTTTAATGATATTGAACCTATAATATTTTCATTTTCAAATTGAATTCTTTCACTTTGTTTTAATGCATCATCTCGTGAAATTGTAATTTGTGTTTCTTTTTGTTCTAAACTTGGTGCATCACCGCTTTGTTCAATTTTTTCTTTTTCAACAATATTTTGATCCACTGTTGATTTTTCTGGAACGAAGAATAATGCCCATAAAACAATTACAGCAGATGATAAAGCTATAGCTGCTATTGTATTTTTAGAGTCCATTATTTTTTAATTTTTATTTCTTTTTTTACAGGATCAATTCCACCTTCTTTAAAAGGGTTGCATGAAAGAATCCTTTTTAAACTTAAATATCCACCCTTAAAAAAACCATAAGTTTTTAATGCCTCAATGCTATAATCGGAACAAGATGGAAAATATCTACAAGAGTTACCTAGTAATGGACTTACTAGGTATTTGTAAGCC
>JBNAKH010000049.1:0-5487 GCA_052047495.1 Candidatus Pelagibacter sp. | reverse complement strand
CGCTGCTATTAACTTTTTATTACAATTTTTTATGTTATGAATTGTTGGATTATAAAAAAAATAGATTTAACTCTAAGAAAGCAAAAGCTATCTTTGGATATTCAATATTGTATTTATTCTTAGTTTTTGTTCTGTTTTTAATTGATAAAATAATATGATTACACCAGATAAAAAAACAAAAAGAAAAAATATTATTACGGCATTAGCTATTATTGCGTTTATGATTTTTCTTTTCTTTTTTACTTTATATAACACAGGGGTATTTGATAGGTCGATATGATAGAAAAAAAGAAATTAACACCATTAGTTCTAGCTGGGATTTTTGTTTTGATGTTAAGTTTATCATATGCGTCAGTCCCTCTTTATGAAATTTTTTGTAGAGTTACTGGTTTTGGAGGAACTACTCAAGTAGCAGACAAAGCTCCGAAAATTGTTTTAGATAAAGTAGTTAGTGTAAGATTTGATACTAATGTTAATAATTTACCATGGGATTTTAAAGCAAAATCGAATGTGATGGATGTTAAAGTGGGTCAAGTAAACAAAATTGAGTTTGAGGTAACCAATTATAGTAATGAACCAACTGCAGGTGTAGCAAGTTTTAACGTTTCACCCTCAAGCTTTGGAAAATATTATAGTAAACTCGGTTGTTTTTGCTTTGAAAAACAAGAATTAAAAGCCGGTGAAACTGCTACCTACGTAATGACTTTTTATTTAGACCCGGAAATGGTCAATGATGCAACAGTCAAAAATTTACAGGATGTAACTATGTCGTATACTTTTTTCTCGACAGATTACTATAAACAATCATAATCCAAAAAAATGTCAGCTGAAAAAAAACACGATTACCATTTAGTAGACCCAAGTCCTTGGCCTATCTATGTTTCATTTTCATGTTTAGTTTTGGCTGTTGGAGCCGTTTACTACATGCATTATGAGGTTTCATGGGGAATGTACCTTGGATTTGCTTTATTAATTTATGGAGCATACATGTGGTTTAGAGATGTAGTTATTGAGGCTGAGCATCAAGGACATCATACACCTGTGGTTCAAATACATCATCGTTACGGAATGACTTTATTTATCGCCTCTGAGGTGATGTTTTTTGTTGCTTGGTTTTGGGCTTACTTTGATGTGAGTCTTTTCCCAAACGACTTTGTTGGAAATGTATGGCCACCAAAAGATATAGAAACTTTTGATCCTTGGGATATACCATTAATAAATACATTGGTTCTGTTGTTATCTGGAACTACTGTAACTTGGTCTCATCATGCTTTGTTAGAGGATGATAGAAAAGGATTTATTCAAGGATTAGTTTTAACAGTTATATTAGGAGTTTGTTTTACTGCTTTACAAGCTTACGAATATCATCATGCAACATTTGCATTTTCAGATCACATATATGGTTCGGTATTTTACATGGCAACAGGGTTCCATGGATTCCATGTGATCGTGGGTACAATTTTCTTGGCCGTTTGTTTGTGGAGAGGAAAGTTAGGTCATTTTAACAAAGATCATCACTTTGGTTTTGAGGCAGCAGCTTGGTACTGGCACTTTGTTGACGTAGTTTGGCTATTCTTATTTGCTGCAATTTATATTTGGGGAAGCTAATTTTGAACCTTGAGACATAAGTTTTTATTTTCAGTTTTTATTATATTTTTTATCTTTGTTTTTATTGCTCTAGGTACTTGGCAGATAATTCGTTTAAATTGGAAGAATAATCTTATTTTGGAAATTGAAAATTCACTAAAAAATCCTCCAGTCCAGCTTTCACAATCTAACCAACAAAATTATCTCAAAATTAAAACATCAGGTCGTGTTGATTTTGAGAAACAAATTTACTTATATAATTTAAATGACTCTGGAACACCTGGGTTTGAAGTTTTAAACCCAATTTTGATAGATGGTCAAAATTATTTACTCAATAGGGGATGGATACCATTTGAAAAAAAAAATACTCCAGAGATTAATATATTGGATCAAAATAATATAGAAGGCACTCTTAAAACACAGGGAAGAAAAAACATATTCAAACCAGATAATGATATTAAAGAAAATTACTGGTTTAGTTTAAATAGAGAAGATATCTCAAAATTTACTGGTAAAGAATTTTCTAAGTACATAATATATTTAGATGGAAATTATCAGTTGCCTAGACCAAAAAAAATTACTGCTAAAATTTCCAACAATCATAAAAAATATGCAATGACATGGTTTTCATTAGCGATTTCAATTCTTTTGCTATATCTATATTTTAGAAAAAAGAATTATTAAATGAATTATATTAGTACAAGAAATAATCATAAAAACTTTACTTTTAAAGATGTTTTCCTTAAAGGTTTGGCAGACGATGGGGGGCTATTTGTGCCTCAATCTATTAAACCCTTTAAAGAAGAAGAGTTAGATAATCTAAAAAACCTTAGTTACAATGATTTAGCAGCTGAAATAATTTATCCATTTATAGGAGATTTCATGTCTAAAGATGATCTAATCTCTTTGATTTCAAAATCATATTCAAATTTCAGATCCGATGACGTTGTTAAAATATCAGATCTAGGAGATTTAAAAGTATTAGAATTGTTCCATGGACCCACACTTGCTTTTAAAGATATCGCAATGCAACTAATAGGTAATTTTTATCAATATCATTTAAGGCGTGATCAAAAAAAAATTAATATAATTGTTGCAACTTCAGGTGATACGGGTGCTGCTGCCATAGACGCTTTAAAGGGAAAAAATGATTTAAATGTTTTTGTATTACATCCCAACAATAAAATTTCACCCGTGCAAAGAAGACTAATGACAATACATGAAGAGAGTAATGTATTTAATATTGCGGTAGAGGGCAATTTTGATGATTGCCAAAATTTAGTTAAAGCAATGTTTAATGACGAAAAATTTTCAAAAGCAATTAATATGTCTGGTGTGAATTCAATTAATTGGGCTAGAATAGTTGCTCAATCGGTGTATTATTTTTACGCTTACTTTAAAATTGGAAACGGCCAACCACTATCTTTTTCTGTTCCAACAGGAAACTTTGGTGATATTTATGCTGGCTACTTAGCAAAAAAACTAGGTCTTCCAATTGATAAACTAATCGTAGCTACAAATAAAAATGACATACTGCACAGAGCTATATCTGGAGGTGATTATAGTCAAAAGAAAGTTGAGGAAACAAATACTCCAAGTATGGATATACAAATAGCAAGTAATTTCGAAAGGCTTTTATATGACGTTAAAGATTGTAACTCAGAAGTTACAAAAGACGTAATGGCTGAAATAAAAGATAATACTTATAAAATTGATAAAAATGATCTAGATAAAATTAAAAAGAATTTTATATCTGAAATGCTTGATGAAAACGAAACTGTTGAAATGATAAAAACTATCAATGATGAGCATCAGATGGTAGTTGATCCACACACTGCTGTAGGGATTGGTGCTGTACGAAAATTAGGATTGGAAAAAAATTGTGTTGTATTATCAACTGCACACCCATGTAAATTTCCAAAGGCAATAGAAGATGCAATTTCAAAAACTGAAAATTTACCAGATAGTCTTAAATACGTTAATGAAAGAAAAGAAAAATTTGAACTTCTTTCAAATGATATTGAAAAAGTTAAAAAATATGTAATGAATTCGATATGAAAATTAAAATAAAAGATCAACTACCAGATACAGAGATTTTTCAACTCGTTGATGGAGAACCTCAAAAAAGTAAATTAAGAGAAACTATTGGTAATGGTAAAGTTGTTTTGTTTGGTTTACCTGGTGCGTTTACATCAACTTGCTCCAAACTTCATTTACCAGGTTTTGTAGCAAATGCAGATAAAATCAAAGCAAAAGGAATAGAAAATATATTTTGTTTATCAGTAAATGATCCTTATGTGATGAATGGCTGGGGAGAGATTAATAATACTGGAGATAAAATTAAAATGTTATCTGATCCATATTTGTCATTTACGAAAGCAATTGGTGCAGAAGTTGATCGTAATGCAAAAGGAATGGGAATTAGATCAAATCGTTATTTAATGGTGATTGAAAATTTCATTATTGTAAATATTCATGTTGAAAAAGAAACTAAAGAGTGTGGTTTAACTTCAGCAGAGAATTTATTAAACAACTTAGTCTAAGTGAGACTAATCTGTTATTAGACGTTTTAGATTGTTTAAACTCTATTGAACTGGAATAACGTAACTTGAAGGATAAGTTCTATGTTTATCTGTAATTGCGTCTGTAATTCCAAGGTCAATAAATAGCACACTCGCTCCCAATTTAGCACCTTCAATTTCACTTGGTATACTTCCAAATGCCTGTTTGCCAGATTTAGTCTTGCAGTTAAATCGCAGAGAGTCGTCCGATCTTCTGATTTGACTTGTACCAGGTATTGTAGCTTGAATAGAAATTCTTTTATTAGACAACTGACATGTACCAGTTTCTCCATTAGAGAAAGATAGAGATACAGGAACGTTAGCATCATTTACTATCGTTGCACAAGAAGTAAGGATTAAGGCTGACACTATTACAAGTAAATTTTTCACAATTAATTTAAACATTTTAATTAAACTTCGTCAATAAATTATTATATTTTATTAAAAAGAATTTTCTATTGGCGAGAGATTTAACTATGAGTTTGCAGCATCTTTAGCGAGTAAATCAACTTCATTATTTAATTCATCACTTGAATGGGCTTTTACCCAGTTCCAACTTATCTCAAACTCTTTATTTAGTAGATCTAATTCTGTCCAAAGTGCTTTGTTGCTTACTTCTTTTTTGTTTGCAGTTTTCCATCCATTTTTTTTCCAATTGTGTATCCACTCTGTTATTCCAGACTTTACATATTTGGAGTCAGTAAAAATTTGAACTTTGCTTCCTTTTGGAATTTTTTTTAGAGCCTCTATAGGTGCTAATAATTCCATCTGATTATTTGTGGTATCTTTTTTATTTCCTTTGAGTTCAGTTTTTTCCCCATCATTTAATATTATCGCGGCCCAACCACCATTGCCAGGATTACCAAGACATGAACCATCGGTATAAATTTTAATCATTAAACTAAATAATCCCTATAGTTTTTTAAATTATTATGAATTATCAGTTTTTGATAATATTCTCTTGGATCTTTAATTTTTATCAAAGCAGTTTTTGGAGTATTTGTGTAGTCGTAAAGTCTTGTCAGAAAATATCTCATCGCAGCAGCACGACATAAAATATTCAATGATTTTTTCTCACTTCCAGAGATCTTTTTATTACTCTCATATCCCCTAATTAAATTTTTAACCTTTTTTTTATTTAATCTAAATTGTGATTTTTTTTTATCAAAACATAGAGCGTTGATACATATCGCTATTTCATACATAAAATAATCGTTTGCAGCAAAATAAAAATCAATAATTCCAGAGATCTTATTTTTTTTAAAAAATATATTATCTATAAAAAGATCGCCATGTATTATTCCCTTTGGCAATTTTTTCGGCCATCTATTTTTAATTT
>JBNAKH010000048.1:0-1312 GCA_052047495.1 Candidatus Pelagibacter sp. | reverse complement strand
ATTAATTTTTTTTAAATTGTCATAATAATTTGAATTAACTAATTTACGAACAAGTTTTGATAAATATTCTTTATTTCGCTCTGTACTAAAATCTACTATGGAAATATTAAGATCTTGATCATCCTGTTTTAGTTTTGGGTTGATATCTTTGACCTCTTTTTCATGACTTTCCAATTCGTTTAACTCTTTTATTATCTGATCCTCATCTTTAGCTATGCAAACAATGCCAAACCCTTTTGTAAGTGGAAAATCAATTGGGGTATTTAAAAAAATTTTATTACGTGTTCTTCTTGTGCTTTGATCATTTAAAAAGAAACCAATGACAATAATATTGTCACATAATCTGTTAAGATCTTTAATATTTTTACCAATATTTTTATTTAAAATGTCTTTAAATTTAATGTTTTCTGGATCAACAAAATATATCTCTGAACCCTCGTATCCAAAAAGATTGTCATATATTTCAGTTAAATCTGGTGTATTCGTACATTGAGATAAGATATCACTTTTTAATTCATTTGAGCTTATAATTGCTGGAACCAAATCATTTCCTAGCTTTGCAACTGCTTTACTCCAAATATCTGTGCTATAGAGAATATGTGACATACCAGTTTTCTTGTTATGAAACTCGCTTAAAATTTTACATGGACTATTATTATATTCTTTTGACCCAATAATAGACGACAAGCTTTTCCCTACTTCAACATCACAATCCATTTCAGTTTTAAATAATTCACTGATGTCAGGCTTTAAGATAATTACTTGTTTAGCTTTTTCTAGATTAATTCTATCTAATACACTTTTTTGCCAGGCAGCTCCTTTCCTTGCCAGTATAGTAATATTTTTTGGAATTTTAATTACGCTTCTAATTTTTTCCATAACAATCAGTGAGTCTTCATCAGAAACGATTACAAAAGATTGTTTTTCATTTTCATAAGCTTTGAAAAGTTCAGTGATAAGAGGGACCAATCTTCTACTAAAATTAAAAAATATGATATGATTTTCTTCCTCAATTTTTGTCTTACCACTTCGAAGTTCTTCAATTCGATTTGATATTAAATTAGTAACAATACCTATGACTGATGAAAAAATTAAAATTCCAAAAATAGTTATGTTGAATTTAAAAAAATAATCAAGAAATGTATTTTTATCACTTAGATTAAAGATGGCATTTCGATCGAAAAATAATTTAAATCCTTGCCATAAATTTTCTGTAAAAAAATTATTTTCAGATAAAAGCCCAATTTTTTGTAAAATAAAAATTAGAGAAGATATAAAAGTAACGCCAATGATACTTAGAAATATAAAAAAG
>JBNAKH010000047.1:0-1882 GCA_052047495.1 Candidatus Pelagibacter sp. | reverse complement strand
TAAGAAGGTTGCTTAACATCAGCTAACATTCCACCTATATCCACTTCCATATCTAGTTTCTATAGCTGAAAATTCGGGGTCAACCTTTTTAAATTTTTTTCTTATTCTTTTTACATGACTATCTATTGTTCTGTCCTCTATATCGGTATCTTCTCTATAAGCTATATCCATCAACTGAGCTCTTTCTTTGATTATACCTGGTCTTTTTGCTAATTCCTTAACTAATAAAAATTCAGTCGTAGTAAGTTTATCTGGCAATTGTTTACCATTCCATTCACACTCTAATTGTGAAGGATCTAGTTTCAACTTACCATGAGATATTATACTTTTGTTTTCCTCTATAATTTCTTTTGAATCTTTCTTTCTAAGTTGCACTCTAATTCTCTCAATCAACACTTTAATTGAAAATCCTCCAGATTTTTTTATGAAATCATCTGCTCCTAACTTCAAACCAAGCAATTCATCAATTTCATCATCTTTAGAGGTCAAAAAAATAACTGGTAATGAAGTTTTTTTTCTTAGCTTTTTAAGTAGTTCTTCTCCATCCATTTTTGGCATTTTAATATCAACGATTGCTAGATCCGGCGGGGTTCTAGTTAAGCCAATTAAAGCGCTTTCACCATCAATATATGTTTGAACTTTAAATCCCTCTTTCTCTAAAGCTATACTCAGACTTGTTAAAATATTTCTATCATCATCGACAAGGGCAATTGTTTGTTTCTGCATACTCAATTATAAAAATACTAAATTGTTCTAATTTGGGCAATTAAATTAATGAAGTGTACCCCAATTTTCTCCGGTATTTAGATCAACTGTTAAAGGTATAGAAAAAGAATGCTGTTCACTCTTAACAACACTAGACATTTCATCAATTATAATTTTACTGATTCTTTTTGCTTCTTCTTTGGGGGTTTCAAAAATTAACTCATCATGGATTTGCAACAACATTTTTGTATTTTGATTTTTTTGATCACTTAATTTTTTATTAAGTCTTATCATGGCTAATCTCATTATTTCTGCCGCGGAACCTTGAATTGGAGCATTAATTGCTGCACGCTCTTGGAAATTTCTAATATTATAGTTTTTATCGTTGATATTAATAAAATGTGATCGTCTTCCAAAAATATTGTTCACAAATCCACTTTTTCTACAAAACTTTATTGTTCGGTCCATATAAATTTTAATCTCAGGAAATTTCAAAAAATAAGCATTAAGGAATTCCTCAGCTTCATGATTAGTTACATTAATTTGTTTTGCTAATCCATATTGTGAAATGCCATATATAATTCCAAAATTTATAGCTTTAGCTTTTCTTCTCTGATCTTGATTTACTTTTTTTATATCAACATTAAAAATTTGACTAGCTGTAAGTGAATGAATATCTTCGTTGTTTTTGAAAGCTTTTTTTAATCCTTTCACGTCAGCCAAATCAGCTAAAATTCTCATCTCAATTTGGTTATAATCTGCAGAAATTAAAACATGATCTTTTTTGGCTATAAATGCTTTACGAATATCTTTACCATCCTCAGATTTAATCGGAATATTTTGTAAGTTTGGATCGCTTGATGCTAATCTGCCAGTTGTAGTAGCTGCTAATAAAAAAGAGGTATGTACTCTTTGTGTGTTAGGATTGATATGTTCCGGCAAGGAGTCTGAGTAGGTATTTTTCAATTTAGATACCTGTCTCCAATCCAATACTAATTGGGGAAACTTATGACCTTTAAATGCTAAATCTTCCAAAACCGAAGCGCTTGTTGCAAAACTCCCTTTTTTTGTTTTTTTTAAATCTGCAATTTTAAGATCATTATATAATATTTCTCCCAGTTGTTTTGGTGATGCAATATTAAATTCCTTTTTAGATATTTTAAAAACTTCATTTTGA
>JBNAKH010000046.1:0-4870 GCA_052047495.1 Candidatus Pelagibacter sp. | reverse complement strand
ATAAAATGGTGTTTTAGTATCCTGATTTGCGAAAAAGAAAGTCGAAAATACTTTAATTAAAGCAAAAGCAGGCAATCCCAATCCAAAATAGTAAAGTGCGTTTGCCGAGTTAGATACTGACAGCTCATCAAAAGAACCATAACCAAATAATGCTGAAATAATTTGTTCTGACCCTACAATTAAAGCAACTGAAGCTGGTAAACTTAAAAACATACTAAGCTCAAGTGCTTTATTTTGTAATAAAAGTATTTTATTTTTTTTTTTAAAAAAAACATGTTTAGAAAGTTGTGGTAAAACAACCACTCCTATTGCAATACCTGCTATCGCAAGGTTAATTTGGTAAATCCTATCAGCATAATATAAATAAGACACAGCGCTGGCTTGAAAAGATGCAATTATAGTACCAACAAGAATATTAATTTGAGTAACACCTGACGAAAAAATACTAGGTAAAAGTTTTTTGAAAAAAAATTTAACTTTATTATTAATCTTGAAATTAAAATTAATTTTTATGAAATAAAACTTTTTTGTAAATTGATACAAAAAAGCGAGTTGTAATAGTCCTGCAATAGAAACTCCATATGATAAATAATAAACCAATTCATCATTGAGAAATTTACCAAAAAATAAAATTGCTATCAAAACTAAATTAAGGATTATTGGAGCTGCAGAGGCTGCAGCAAACTTATTGTGAGAATTAAGAATTGCTGCAAAAAAAGAGGATAAACTTACAAATAATAAAAATGGCAAAGTTATTCTTGTAAGATTGACAGCTAGTTGAATTTTTTCTGAATTGTCAACAAATCCTGGTGCTATTAGCCCCACAAAAGCTGGCATGAAAATTTCTATTATTAAAACTAAAAATAAAAGACCTAAAAATAATAAATTAAAAATTTCGTTAGCAAATTTTTGTGATCCAGATTTTTTTTTTACTAATTCTGAAGTGTAACTTGGTATAAAAGCTGCATTAAAAGTTCCTTCTGCAAATAACCTTCTAAAAGTATTAGGTATTCTAAATGCTACAAAAAATACATCTGCTAAAAAACTTGTTCCAAGAAAAATCGCTATCAAAACATCTCTTAAATAACCAAGTAATCTACTGATAATAGTATAAAAACCAAAAGTCCCTGTTGACTTAACTAAATTCATAAATCATATTAGTCTTAATTTTACCCCATTTGTACACCTAATTAGCATAAATGAAAAAAACAAAAATTGATCATTACACAGATAAAGAAGCTTTAGATTTTCACAAAGATAAGAAGCCAGGCAAGATTGAAATATCTTCATCAAAAAATATGACAACAAAGAGAGATCTTGCTTTAGCATATTCTCCTGGTGTGGCAGCTCCTGTTAGAGCAATTAGTGAAAATCCTGAAACAGCATTTGATTATACCAGTAAAGGAAACCTTGTTGCAGTTATCAGTAATGGGTCGGCAATTTTAGGTATGGGAAATTTAGGCGCGTTAGCATCTAAACCAGTTATGGAAGGAAAGGCTGTTTTATTTAAAAGGTTTGCAGATATAGATTCTATTGATTTAGAGATAGACTCCCAAGATCCAAATGAAATCATTAATAGTATAAAAAATTTTGCTCCAAGTTTTGGAGGTATTAATCTTGAGGATATTGCTGCTCCTGATTGTTTTATCATTGAAGAAAAGCTCAAAGAAATTCTTGATATTCCTGTGTTTCATGATGATCAGCATGGAACTGCAATTATCACAACTGCAGCATTAATTAATGCTTTGGACATAAGTAAAAAAAAAATTGATAAAGTTAAAATAGTTGTAAATGGCGCTGGAGCGTCAGCCATGGCTTGTGCTAACTTATTTAAAAAAACTGGTGTGCCACCAAAAAATATTACAATGGTAGACAGAACAGGAGTCATCTATAGAGGTAGGGATAAATTAAACCAGTGGAAATCAAGGCATGCAACCGAAACAAAAGAAAGAACTTTAGATGATGCTATTCTAAATGCTGACGTTTTTTTAGGTTTATCTGCGAAAGGAACTCTAACTAAAAACATGGTTAAAAAGATGGCAAAAAATCCAATTATATTTGCATGTGCCAACCCTGATCCAGAAATTACACCTGAAGAAATCGAGGAAGTGAGAGGTGATGCAATTATAGCGACTGGAAGGTCAGATTACCCTAATCAAGTAAACAATTTAATAGGGTTTCCATATATTTTTAGAGGTGCGTTAGATGTACGATCAAAAACAATTAATGAAGAGATGAAAATTGCAGCTGCACATGCGATAGCAAAATTAGCTAAAGAAGATGTGCCGGATGAAGTCATTGCAGCAATGGGAGGTGAAAGACCTCATTATGGAAAAGATTATATAATTCCATCAACATTTGATCCAAGATTAATAAGTGTTATACCGGCTGCGGTTGCTAAAGCTGCCATTGATACTGGTGTAGCAAGAAAAAAAATTGATAATTTTGAAATTTATAAAGACCAACTTAAACAAAGATTAGACCCAACTGTAACGATTATGCAAGGTGTGAATACGTACATAAAGAAAAAACAAAAAAAGGTTGTTTTTGCTGATGGTGAGGATGAGAATACACTTAAAGCAGCAATAGCTTTCAAAAACTCTGACTTAGGAATACCTATCTTAATCGGAAAAGAGGAACTCATTAAAAATCAAATTAAAAAAATTGGTTACAGTGAAAATTTTGATATTGAAATAGTAAATTCAAAAGACACCACTAAAAGAGAAAAATATGTAAAATATTTATTCAAAAAACTCCAAAGAGAAAAGGGAATGTTGGAGAGAGATTGTGATAGGCTCATAAGAAATGACAGGGTAATTTGGGCATCATGTATGGTTGCGTGTCAGGATGCAGATGCGATGATAACTGGGAACACAAGAAGATACTCATCTTCACTAGAAAAAATTATTAAAGTCGTTGATCCTAGACCTGGGGAAATTATGTTTGGATTAAACCTGGTTGTAAATAGAGGTAAAACAATCTTTATTTGTGACACATCAGTTATAGAATACCCAGATGCCAAACAATTAGCTGAAATGGCAAAATCAGCAGCTAGAGTTGCAAAATTATTTGGTTTTGATCCAAAGGTTGCTTTTTTATCTCACTCTACTTTTGGAGAACCAGCTACAGATAGAACAAAAAGACTAAGCGATGCTGTTAAAATTTTAAAAAATGATAAGGTTGATTTTAAATTTGATGGTGAGATGCAGCCAGATGTTGCTTTAGAGGAAATATATAAAGAGCTTTATCCATTTTCAGAAATAGTTGGTAACTCAAATGTTTTAATTATGCCAAGCCAACATAGTGCTGCTATTGCTTATAAAATGATTAAGTCAATGAGTAGAGCAAAAGTAATTGGACCTTTATTAATTGGTTTAGGTTTACCTATTGAAATAGCACCTCTAAGATCATCAACTTCCGATATTTTAAACTTAGCTTCTATTGCAGCTTACTCAGCTGATGTAATTGATTATAAAAAAACTAATTAGTTTTTATTCTCAAATTATCAACTAGTAAAATACTAGCAATCACATCCTCAACATCTAAAATTTCTTTTGCCTCTGTAATAACCAGGTCTTTTTCATCTTTAGTTCGCGAAATTCCATAAATATATATTTTCTTTTTATAGGTATCTATTTGATAATTTGTTGCCTTAATTTCTTTGTTCAAAATTAATGCAGTTCTTAATTGAGAAGTGATTAATAGATCCTTGGCAGATTGTTTAAAGTTAAAAGCCTCTTTTATCTTGATATCATTTCTTACAGATCTCACACCGTTAGTTTCCCATGCGATTTTTGTTAATTTTAATTTTTCTTCTGGCTCATCAACTTTTCCGGTTAGAAATATTCTGCCATCCAAAACTTTTGATTTTACTGATAAAAGATAATTTTTATTTAGGAGTAAAATTCTAGCAGTTAAGTTTTTTTGCATCAAAGAATCATCTATCTGTGTCCCTAAAGATCTTGGATCAATAGCAACACTTACACCTGTTCCAAAAATTCCTGAGGATGATACACCTGCACATCCACTCAAAATAAAACCAACAAAAAGTGCAATAAGTATATTATTTTTCATTTTTAATTTTCAAACAATAATCATAGATAATTTTTTTTGAAATATCGTTTTTGTGAATTATTAAATCTGTTATTTCTTTTATGGTTAGTTTATTTATCATCGCTCTAATCAATCTTTTATCTGATTCATCTAAACTTTGTGAATCTTTTTTGTCATAAATTTTTTCTGAAATAACAATAGTCAGTTCTCCTTTTAAATTACTCTTTAATGGTTCTAAATCTTCAACTTTTGATCTTTTATATTCTTCATAAAACTTTGTCATTTCTCTGCAAATCAGGATTTTTCTTCCCATAAAATTTTTTTTAATTAAAGGAATAATCTTATTAATTTTTTTTGGAGAAATGAAAAAAACGATTGAACTATTTAATTTTGATAAAGTTTCCAAATCCTCTTTTAAACTTTTATCTTTTTCAGGAAAAAATCCATAAAAGAAAAACTTTTCTGAAAACCCTGATATTGATACTGCTGATATAACTGCTGAAGCACCGGGTATAGGAATGATATTGATGTTATTCTTAATACACTCATTAACTAATATAGATCCTGGATCAGAAATGCCTGGAGTACCAGCATCTGAAATTAAAGAAATAAGTGACCCTTGATTAACTAACTTTATAATTTTAACAACATTCTTTTTCTCATTAAATTTATGATTAGCAATTAAATTTGATTTGATTTGGTATTTTTCTAATAAATTTTTAGAAATTCTAGTATCTTCACACAAAATGTAATCTGATCTTTTGAGAATTTCTATGGCTCTAAGACTAATATCATTTAAATTACCGATTGGAGTTGA
>JBNAKH010000045.1:0-4191 GCA_052047495.1 Candidatus Pelagibacter sp. | reverse complement strand
AGTGATTTCCATTTTTTTTCAATATTTTCAACGTTTCCCTCAAAATAATGTTTTGCATCATCGCATAATTCATTAATTTTAGATTTATTTTCATTCATTGAAATTTTTGAAAGTAAACTTGCTGAAGCTTGACAATAAACACAGGACTTACCTTGATAACCAAAATCAATAATTTTATTTTTTTTGATAACTAAATCTATTTGCATCTCATCACCGCACATTGAATTTTTCAATTTTGAGTGGTGTGTATAGTTTTTGATACTTTTGTTGTTGTTGGTATCAGAGGCTATTTTAAGAATATCCAAATTCATATTAATTTATTATATTAGTGCTAATACTTTGTATAACAATTTAATTTATGTTGTAGTACTAATCAATTAGATCTAAATATTCGATTATGGTTGAACTTAGAAATGAAAAAATTGCCGTACCGGTCGTTTTATTTGCAGGGATACTTTGGTCGTTTGGCCCCCTAGTAGTGCGATATATGAATGATCCTCATATGGTCCCTTGGCAATATATTTTTGGTAGAGGTTTAACTATTTTTATTATTTTAAATTTATATTTATATTTTGAAGAAGGAATAAATTTTTACAAAAATTATAAAAAAGTAGGTAAATCAGGATTGGTTGGTGGCATTGGTCTTGGTATTGCAATGATTTCATTTATTTATTCAATTACAAACACTACTGCAGCAATTACTTTATTATGTTTAGCTGCAATGCCCTTTTTCACTGCATTATTAGCTTTTTTATTTTTAAAGGAAAAAATTTCTCTAAATGTCTGGATATCAATGCTTATTGCGACTGTGGGTATCATAATCATGGCTGTTGGTAATACTGAAAAAAATTCTTTAATAGGTTTTGTTTTTGGACTTACATCATCAATAGGATTTTCAATTTTTTCAGTCACTTTAAGATGGAGAAAAGAAACTCCAAAATTTACAACTGTCGCTGTTGCAGGTTTATTTTGTTTTATCATTGCTACAATTATGATTTTAATTAATAAACAAACTTTTTTTGCGACCAGTTATAATAGTGCAATGTTTTCTTTACATGGTGTATTGGTATGTTTAGGTCTAATTTTGTATTCTATAGGATCAAAAGCTATTCAGGCTGCAGAATTAACATTGTTATCTTTAACCGAGGTTATAGGAGGAATTTTTTGGGTATGGTTACCATTATTTGGAATTAATGAAATCCCATCAACGAATACTATAGTTGGTGGCTTTTTTCTCTTTGTTTCAATTATTTATTATAGCCTTATAATGAGATGGAACAAGAGATATATAGCTCTTAATTAAATTCTAAAAATTTATGGAAAGGCCTGATTTTTTTACTTTAAAGAATGGTGAAAAGGCCAAACTTCCTTTTTCGAATAACGAATATAATCAAAGATTAAATAAATTAAGATCTATAATGGATAAAGATAATCTTGATATGATTATTTTAACTTCAATGCATAATATAGCTTACTATTCTGGTTTTATTTATTGCTCTTTCGGTAGACCATACGGATGTATCATTACTGAAAACAAAATTGTAACTATTTCAGCTAATATTGATGCAAGTCAGCCCTGGAGAAGATCACATTGTGAAAATATTATTTATACTGATTGGAAAAAAGATAATTTTTTAAAAGCGATAACCTCAATAATTGATGAGAATAAAACACCTAAAAATATTGGAATTGAAAATGATCATATTACTTTAGAAATAAATGAAAAAATTCAATCAATTTTTTCAGTCTCTGCTCTTAAAGATATTTCAAAAAAACTGATGAAGTTAAGAATGATAAAATCTAAAGAAGAAATAGAGATTATAAAAAATGGGGCAAGAATTGCCGATATTGGGGGAGAAGAAATTGTTAAAAATATTAAAGAAGGAGCAACAGAGTTAGAAATTGCAATAACCGGAAGAGATAAAATGGAAAAAGAAATAGCCAAAACATATCCAGATGCTGAATACATGGATACTTGGGTATGGTTTCAATCAGGTATCAATACAGATGGCGCACATAATCCAAAAACAAATCGCAAATTAGTAAATGGTGATATTTTATCCTTAAACACTTTTCCAATGATTTCTGGATATTATACTGCTTTAGAGAGGACTTTATTTTTAGATAATGTAAATGATGAATCTTTAAAAGCATGGGAGGCAAATGTGAAGGTTCACAAAAGGGGGCTTGAGTTAATAAAACCTGGAGTAAAATGTTCTGACATATGTAATGAATTAAATGAACTTTTTGCTGAACTAGGATATTTGCAATACAGAACGTTTGGGTATGGACATTCATTTGGAGTATTGTCCCATTTTTATGGAAGGGAAGCGGGTCTTGAATTGAGAGAGGATATTGACACTGTTCTTGAGGAAAATATGGTTATTTCAATGGAGCCTATGATACTTATTCCAGAAGGAAATCCTGGTGCAGGGGGGTATAGAGAGCATGATATTTTGGTAATAGGGAAGAATAGTTCAGAAAATATTACAAAGTTTCCATTTGGTCCGGAGCATAATGTTATAAAAGATTAAAATGAAAAAAGGAAAAAGGATTGTAAATAGTTGGAATGAGTGGGATCCTTTAAAGCATGTTATTGTTGGAAGGGCCGACGGCACATGTATACCCGCACCAGAGCCTGCTTTAGATGCAAAAGTTCCTGAAGACTCAGATATGAGAGGGAAATTTGGTCCTAGAACAAAAGACACTGTAGATAAAGCAAATCAGTTACTTGATGATTTCTCAAATATTTTGGTTAAAAGAGGTATTGAAGTTGATAGGCCAACACCTTTAAATTTTAATCAAAAAACTTCAACACCTGATTGGGAATCTGAAACTATGTTTGGCTGCATGCCTCCTAGAGATGTTTTATTAACAGTTGGAAATGAAATTTTAGAGGCAACTATGAGTTATAGGTGTAGATGGTTTGAGTATCTTTGTTATCGTCCGCTTCTTAAAGAATATTACAATTTAGATCCAAACATGAGACATGAATCAGCGCCAAAACCAAGATTAACAGATGCAGATTATAGAAAAGATTATTTATCTGACAAAATTGGAATTCAAAAAAGATTAAAATGGACTGAAGATAAATTTTTCGTAACAACTGAAGAAGAACCTTTATTCGATGCAGCTGATGTTTTGAGATTTGGTAAAGACTTAGTAGTACAACATGGTTTTACGACAAATCTTAAAGGAATTGATTGGTTAAAAAGACATTATAAAGATCATCGAGTTCATGCTGTAAACTTTCCTGGTGATCCATACCCAATTCATATAGATGCAACCTTCACACCGATAAAAGAAGGATTGATTATTAATAATCCTCAAAGAAGATTACCTAAAGAACAAAGAAAATTATTTGAAAATAATGGCTGGGAAATTATAGATGCTGCACAACCTGCTCACAATGAACCACCACCACTTTGCTATTCATCTGTTTGGCTTTCTATGAATGTTTTAGTACTAGATCCAAAGACAGTTTGTGTTGAAAAAAGTGAAAAATATCAAGCAGAACAACTCGATAAACTAGGTATGGAAGTAATTCCAGTTGACTTAAGAGATGCCTATGCTTTTGGTGGTGGACTTCATTGTTGTACCGCTGATGTTTATAGAGAAGGGGAAATTAAAGATTATTTCCCAAGACAATAATAAATATAATTTAATTAGCTAGGATTTTTTTTTAGAAACTCAATATATTGCAAGACTTCATTGAATTTACCATCTGGAATATCTTTATAACTCGCATTGAATTTACTTTTTATACAAATTGCTACATGAGCATAAGGATTTCTTCCTTTAGGATGATTAGGATGATCAGGTAATTGACCTACCAAATAATCGCCAGCTTCCTGAATAATTTTCCAGAGCTTACTTGCGTTTTCTTTATTCAAACTAATTCAATCCTTGTTTTATCTTTTTTGTATCTAGTTTGTATCCCTCTTGCTTGAAGTTTTGTTTCTTGATGTTTACTCAAATTCATTAATTATTATAATGAAAATTATTCAGATAAAGTTTTTATAACCTCTTTATATTTTTTCAAAGATAAGGACATGGGATTATTTTTATCACTTATATATTCGTCTACATCACCTGGAAGTGCTGATGGTGCAAAATAACCAGTATCATATTCACCATAGTCGTAGCTTTGAGTAATTATTTTTTCTCCATTATCTGGATACCAGGCAACAA
>JBNAKH010000044.1:0-5279 GCA_052047495.1 Candidatus Pelagibacter sp. | reverse complement strand
CAAATTTAATTGATATTGTTTTATCTGATTTAGAAAAAAATAAATTCATTAATGATAAATTTTATTCTGAAAGTAAAGCCAAAAGTATGATCCGAAGAGGAAGTTCAATTAATAAAATCAGAAACTACTTAATTGGCAAAGGTGTTAATGATGAATTTATAAAAGACACAGTCAATAAAATTAATGAGGATAATTCAGATCAAGATTTTTTTTCAGCAATTAAAATTTGTAAAAAGAAAAGAATTGGACCAGCTAGGATAGATGATAATAGACCACTTTTTTATAAAAAGGATATCTCTTTATTGGCAAGAAATGGCTTCGATTTTGAGACATCAAAAAAAGTTATGGAATTAAAAAAAGATGATTATTTAAAAATAATAAAACTACTTTGATTTTTTTTTCTTTTCTTCTTCAACTAATTGATTGATTTTATTTCTAATATAATTTTTAACATATACAAATACCAATAAACCAAAAATAGATACTGATACAATAATTATAAGTATTATTCTTAATTGCTCATCCATACTAAATATTTTTATTTTTTAAGATTAAACTTGGATTTTTAAAATTTTTCTTTCCATATTTAATTTCTTTGCCTTCAAAATCTGAAATTATTCCTCCAGCGTGTTGTAAAATTGCATGACCAGCCGCTATATCCCATTCACAAGCTCTAGGCTCAGCCACATATCCATCATATTCACCAGCAGCAATGACACAAAATTTAAGAGAACTTTTCATTCTTACATATTTTTTTACATTAAATTTCTTATGTAATTTTTCTATTTCAGGTTTAATATTGTTTGAATAGGATACAAATTTCACATCATTTTTATCAAAATTTTCTGAACAATTTAAATTCTTGGTTTCACCATTTGTAAACTCATAGGCATTATTTGGACCATAGGAGTAAAACATTCTTTTTTTTGAAGGGGCATAAATTAATCCAGCTACTGGATTTTTGTTAATTATTAATCCAGCATTAATTGTAAATTCCTCTAGATTATTTATGTAGTCGTAGGTGCCATCTATAGGGTCAATTAACCAAAAGTTTTCAAGATTGTTTATTGATTTATTATCAGACGTCTCTTCTGAAATGATGGGAAGTTCAGGTGTTAATTCTTTAATTTTTTGAGTAACAATTTTATTAACTTCTAAATCTCCATTACTAACAGGAGTATTATCGGCTTTAATTTTTTTTATAAGTCCTTGTTTTCTTAAATCTAAAGAAATTTTTCCTGCATGAATAAATGTATCAATCAGATTTTCGACAATCTTTTTTAAATTCAAATTATTCATTGATCTTTATTAATTCTATATTTTTAGTATTTATTACTTTTTTTCCAACATTTTCAAAATTAACTGTCACTTTTTCTTTTATAATTGATTGAACTTGACCTATACCCCAGTTTTTATTAGAGGGATTGATAACTTTGTCTCCTGGTTCAAAATCTAATATCATTTAATTTAACTTATATTAGAAATAAGTATAAATACCATCAAATGAATAAAGAATTAAATTCAATAGGATTAAACAAGAAACCATCAGACACAAAAGTAGTTGTTGCAATGTCTGGAGGTGTAGATTCATCAACTGTAGCAGGCATGATGAAAAAAGAAGGATATGACGTAATTGGTATTACTTTAAAACTTTATGACGATGCAAAGCAGGTCGCGGAGTCAAAGCAATGTTGTTCTGGTCAAGATATCATGGATGCAAAAAGAGTTGCTCAAAAATTAGATATAGAACATAAAATTTTATATTATCAAAATAAGTTCAAGCAAGGAGTTATAGATAATTTTGTTGATAGTTACTTAAAAGGTGAAACTCCAATACCTTGTGTTCAATGTAATCAAACAGTAAAATTTAAGGATTTATTTGAAGTTTCTAAAGATTTAAATGCTGATGCTTTAATCACTGGGCATTATGTGAAAAGTGTTACTTCAAATAATAATACAAATATGTACAGAGCTATCGATGAAAATAGAGATCAAAGTTATTTTCTTTTCAATACTACTAGAGAACAACTTGATTATTTAAGATTTCCATTAGGTGGTCTTCATAAAAATGAAACACGTGAAATTGCCAAAAAACTAGACCTTAATGTTGCTGATAAACCAGACAGCCAGGATATATGTTTTGTACCTGGTGGAGATTATGCATCAGTAATTCAAAAATTCAGACCAGACTCATTTAAAAAAGGAAACATAAAAGATCTAAAAGGTAATGTCATTGGTGTTCACGATGGAATTATAAATTTTACTATTGGTCAAAGAAAGGGAATAAAAGTTTCTGACAAAGAAGCTTTATACGTTATTAAAATTAATTCTGAAAAAAATGAAATAATTGTTGGACCAAAAGAATATTTAGGAAAGAAAGATATTTTATTAAAAAATGTTAATTTATTAGCAAATGAACAAGAATTTAAATCCAGCATTTTTGTAAAAGTTAGATCTACTGGTAAATTGCTTAAAGCAAACGTTTACCTAAGTGATCAAAATGGTGCGAATGTAAATCTTGAAAGCCCTGAAGATGGAATATCACCAGGCCAGGCATGTGTTTTCTATAATAAAGATGCTCTAGGTTATAAAGTATTAGGAGGCGGCTGGATAAAGGAATAAGCTATTTTTTCTTATTTTTTTTTCTAGCTCTTCTTTTTTTCGACCCCATTTTTCTTCGGCCTCTGTGTTTCTTTGGGTAACTCATTAAATCCTTTTCATTAATTTATTGAATTTTTGATATGGATATAGCATTGTCCTTTAATCATATCAATTTTTTTATGGGTAAATCTTTTAAGACATTTTTAAAACACACTGCAAAAGATTTTCATAACCAATCAGTAAATCCACCAGTGGTTAGAGCATCGACAATTATTTTTAAGTCTATGCAACATATAAGAAAAACTCAAAAAAAAGCTCTACGAAATCCAACAGGTGGTCATTTTGATTACGGCAGACAAGGGACCTCTACTACTTATATATTACAAAAAATTTTAACAAAACTTGAAGAAAGTTATCATGTTTTTACGACACCAACAGGTTTTGGCTCGGTTTTTTTAGCAATATTCAGCGTTGTTAGACCTGGAGATGAAATGTTGGTTGCAGATCCAGTTTACAGCCCTACAAGAATATTAACTGAGGATTATCTAAAAGATTTTAATATAAAGACAGTTTTTTATAATCCGCATGACCTCAACACATTAAAAAACAATATTACAAAGAAAACAAAACTGATTTTTGTAGAAAATCCTGGGAGTAATACTTTTGATTTTCAAGACTTGGGTAAAATAATTTCGATTGCAAAAAAGCATAAGCTATTCACGGCAATTGATAATACGTGGGGTACCCCTTATTACTTAAAACCAATTAAACTTGGTTTTGATATGTCAATTGTCTCTGCAACTAAATATTATTCTGGACATTCAGATGTTATGGGTGGAAGTTTGGCGGTAAATAAAAGAGTATTTTCCAAAGTTAAAGCAGCAGAAAAAATTACAGGTCTTAGATTAGGACCTGATGATGCTTATTTAATAACTAGAGGGTTGAGGACGTTAGATGTAAGATTAGACAGACATAGAGAAAATGCTAAAAAAGTTGCAGCATTTTTATCAAAAAATAAAAGAATTAAATTGTTATATCCTTTCAAAAAAAATTCACAAAATTTTAGAATGTGGAAAAAATATTATTCTGGAGCGTCAGGTTTAATGGGATTAAAGATAAAAGCTAAGAATATTAATTCTGTTCGAAAGTTTGTTAATTCACTGAAATTGTTTGGCTATGGCTATAGTTGGGGTGGGTTTGAGAGTTTAGCGCTTCATCAAGAATTTAGAGAAACTGGTAAAAGAAAATATATGAACTTACCAAAAGATGAACATTTAGTAAGATTACATATAGGTCTTGAAGATCCTAATGATTTGATTGCTGATATCAAACAAGCTTTAAGACATTTAAGATGAGTTCTGAAAAATTTTTTCGCTCAAAAACAGCGATAGTAACTTTATTTGCTGCATGCTTTGTTGTTTTAATTTCTTTGGGTGTCAGACAAACTTTTGGATTGTTCTTTATGGACTTCAACGAAAGTTTAAAGATAAGTAACACTGCGTTTGGTTTTGCAATTGGGATGCAGATGTTGATGTGGGGTATAACAGGTCCTATCTTCGGAGCTATAGCAGATAAATACGGAGGACACATAGCTATAATCGGAGCATTTATTTTTTATACTTTAGGCGTTTATTTTTTATACACAGGTCCAAACACTGGAATATTTTTTCAAATCCATATGGGTTTATTAATCGGAATAGGTCTTGGTGGAACAGCAATAAGTATTCCTATGTCAGTTGTAGGAAAACATTTTCCATTATCTACAAGAACGATTGCAATGAGTTTTGTTACTGCTGTTGGATCATTTGGTTACTTTCTTTCACCAATTTTTACTAATTTTTCTCTCACAGAGTTTGGTTGGAACTACACATTATTTGTTTTTTGCTTATTTTTGTTATCTGGTTTAGTTGCAGCATATTTTGTCAGATCTCCATCTAAAACGGAAAGTGTCGAAAAAACTTCAGATCAATCTTTTAAGGAAGCTCTCTCAGAAGCTTTTAAAACTAAAAGTTATGTTTTACTTGTATCAGGGTTTTTTGTATGCGGTTTTCATATAACTTTGGTTGGAACGCATGTACCTAAATATGTAATAGATAGAGGACTTGAGGATTGGACTGCGGCAGCAATTTTATCTTTGATCGGTTTATTTAATATTTTTGGTTCACTATTAAGCGGCTATCTTTCAGCAAAAATGAGTAAGAAAATTATTCTTAGTGTAATTTACTTTTTAAGAGGTGTTTCTATAATTTTTTTTATATTTATGCCCGCAAGTAATATTAATGCGTTTTTATTTGGTGCAAGTTTTGGTTTTTTATGGCTATCAACAGTGCCTGCAACAAGTGGAATTGTAGCTCACCTGTTTGGGACAAAGTATTTAGGTCTTCTGTATGGAATTGTTTTTTTAAGTCACCAAGTTGGATCTTTTTTTGGCGCTTATCTAGGGGGTTTATTTTATGATCTATATGGGTCATATGATTATGCGTGGTATTTAGCAATTGCATTATCAGTTTTTGCAGCAATAATTCATCTGCCAATTAGAGAAGAACCAGTTTTAAGACTAAAAACAGAATAATTTGAACAGATTAAATCAATTAACAGAGATACATCAGTCAGGAAAACCCTACATTATTTATAAATCTAAAAAAGGATTTAATCTTTATACTAATTTTTCAAAAAAA
>JBNAKH010000043.1:0-3806 GCA_052047495.1 Candidatus Pelagibacter sp. | reverse complement strand
TTTAAAAAATTCTAAATCCGAAATTCTTGATTGGAATTTAGTTCAAGCTGAAATGAAAAATAAATTAGGACTAGATATTTACGAAAGTTGGCTTAAAAAAATAACTTTTGTCGAGGAAATCAATAATTATATATTATTATCTGTACCTACTAGATTCATTCGTGATTGGATTACATCTAGATACTTAGATCAAATCTTGAAAATTATAAAAAATTATAAAAAAGAAATTGTTCGAATTGAATTCAAAATAACTGAAAATAAACCTTCTTCAACTCAGGATGAAAATAATACTAATGTCATAGAAAATAAAGAAAACGTTTCTTTTATAAAAGACTCTTATTTACAATATAATCGAATAGATCCTAACAAAAATTTTGAAAACTTTATTACTGGCTCCAGCAATAAATTAGCATACGAAGCTTCTGTAAAAGTTTCAGAGAATATTTCAAATTATAATCCACTTTATCTTTATGGTGGTGTTGGAATGGGCAAGACACATCTTTTAAATGCAATTGGTTATCACCTGAAAAAAGACAATAAGGTTATGTTTATATCGGCAGAACGTTTTATGTATCAATTTGTAAAATCAATCAAATCTAATGATATGGTCAAATTTAAAGAGTATTTTCGTAATACAGATATTTTGTTAATTGATGATATACAATTCATGAATGGTAAAGAGGCAATGCAAGAAGAATTTTTTCATACTTTTAATGCATTATTAGACAAAGGTTCTCAAATTATAATTTCTGCTGATAGATCTCCTAATAAGCTGTCAAGAATTCAGGAGAGGATAAAGTCAAGATTTGCAGGAGGTCTAGTTGTGGATATTCAAAAAACTGATTTAGCACTCAGAAAAAAAATCCTTGAAAGTAAAATAAGTGACCTAAATAATTTGTATCCTGAAAAGTTTAATATACCTGAGGAAATTAAGGATTTTATAAGCATTAAAATCACAACGAGTGTAAGAGAATTGGTGGGTGCAATAAATAGAATTATATCCTTTTCAAGAATTTATAACAAAATACCAAGCTTAGCTGAGACAAAAGTTATATTAAAAGATTTACTTAATTTAAATGAAAATAAAGTCACTATTGATCTCATTCAAACCATTGTGTGTAAATTTTTTAAGATTAGTAAAAATGAAATGCTTTCATCAAGAAGATCTAGGTACCTAGTGAGACCACGGCAAACAGCAATTTATTTAACAAAAATTTTGACTTCAAAATCTCTTCCTGAAATTGGAAGAGAGTTTTCAAATAGAGATCACACAACTATAATTCACTCAGTTAAAACTATTGAAAAATTAAAAGAAAAAGATCCAGATATGATTGCAAATATAGATAAACTAAAAAATCAAATATTATATAGCAATAAAGAAAATGAAATTTAATGTAAACCAACAAGACCTACAGCAAGCATTAAATTATTGCCAAGGAGTCATAGAAAAAAGAAGTACACTTCCAATATTGTCAAACATATTGCTCGATGCACAAAATTCAAAACTCACTATAACAGCGACAGATTTAGACTTAATATTTATTAATCAAATAAATAACGTCGAAGTCATAGAGGAAGGAAAAACAACCACTACGTCGTCTACTATGTATGATATTGTTAGAAAACTCTCATCAGGAAAAAAAATAAATTTAACTTTAACAGACAATAGCAAACTTCATCTAGAATCAGAAAAATCTATTTTTAATTTAAATTGTATGCCCGCTTCGGAATTTCCTTTAACAGATGAAAATTTTAATGAGAATGAATTTAGCCTTAAATCAAAAGACCTATTAAAGTTGCTAAATAAATGTAAATTTTCTGTGTCAAATGATGAGACCAGACATTATTTAAGTGGAATTTATTTTCATCAAACAGAGGTTGAGGATAAGAATTACTTAACTGCAGTATCAACTGATAGTCATCGTATGTCCATTTCTAAACTCAGACTAAATGAAAAAAAAATTTTTGAACCGATTATATTACCTAAAAAGACTATTTTTCAATTAAGTTCATTATTAGAAAATTATGATGGTGAAGTAAAAATTTCAAATATGAAATCTAAGATAAAATTTGAATTAAATAATAGTATTTTAATTTCTAAGTTAATAGATGGAAAATTTCCTAATTACATTCAAGTAATTCCAAAAAATAATCAAAAAAAATTAGAAATTGACCTTAAAATTTTTCAAAGTTCGGTGGATAGAGTAGCCTCAGTATCGCTTGATAAAAAAGATGGTGTAAAATTTAGCTTAAGTAAAGATAAACTAGATTTGTCTGTAAATAATACCAACAGCGGTGATGGAAAAGAATCCCTTGTAGTGAAATTTGATCATGATTTAGAAATTAGTTTTAATTCTAAATATCTTATAGATGTTGCTTCACAATTAGATGGAAATAATATTGAAATGTTTCTAAATGATTCAGGTTCACCTGCGCTAATCAAAGATCCTGGTGATTTCGATAGTATTTTTGTAGTTATGCCTATGAAAGGTTAATTTAACAATTTAAGTTCAGAATATATAGTTTTCTCTAAAATCCCTAAAAATTCTTCCTTGGAATAATCAGGTTTGATAGGTTCCAAAATTGAAATTGTAATTGTTTTGTTAATATCTTTTCTTCCTTTTTTTGGCCAGACGTAACCAGAATTAATAGCAACCGGTTGGCATTTTATTTTCAATTCTTCATAAATCCTTGATGCACCTTTTTTAAATGGAGGTTGTTCGTGGGGTAATACTCGAGTTCCTTGAGGAAAAATTATTATTGGTCGATTTGTACTTGCAATTATTTTAGAAATATCTTCAAAAAAATTGATGTTTTCTTTCGATACCTTATTTCTTTTGATAGAAATTGATCCTATTTTTTTTAAGTACCAGCCAAAAATAGGTATCATAAGTAATTCTTTTTTTAAGATAAATACAGGAGAATTAAAAATCGTTTGTAGGAAAAAAGTTTCAAACATAGATTGATGAGAGGAAGCAATAAAAAATTTTTCATTTTTAATTAAATTTTCTTTACCTTTGACAATAATTTTTGTGGACAAGAAAATTTTTAAACAAATAGCAGCCCAATAACCCATTAATTTCCCACCAAAAAGTGTAAATTTTTGTGGTAAGATTAACGCTGGCAGAAAAATTATTGAAATTAAAATTATTCCTGAAAAAAAGAAAATTGAAAATAGAAAGTTTCTTATCATTAATTATCAAAAGCTAAATTATCTCATGGTGCTTTTGTCTTTTTTTAACTACTCTTATTTTAGATCCATTAATTAAAATTTCTATAGGTTTAGGTCTAAGATTATAATTAGAACTGAGTGATATACCATAGGCACCTACATCGCAAATTGCGATAAAATCTTTCTCTTTTAGTTCTTGAAAATTTTTTATGGACGTAAACTTATCAGTGCTTTCGCAAATTGGACCAACAAATTCATAAATTTTCTTTGATTTTTTACCTCTTTTTAACAAAGGTAAGATGCGATGTACTGCACCATAAAGTGCGGGTCTCATTAAATCATTCATAGCAGCATCTAGAATAACAAAATTTTTTTTATAACTCTCTTTTATGTAAATTACTTTTGATATTAAAACTCCCGTATTGCCGATTATTGATCTACCTGGCTCAAATATAATCTGAGATTTTTTATTTTTTAAAAATTTTTTAATTGCTGAATGATATTTTTTATAATTTAGTTTTTTATCATTATTGTATGGGATGCCCATACCTCCCCCAAGGTCAATAAAATCAAATTTATATTGGGTTTTTTTGATGATTTTATCTAATATTCTTAACATTTTTTCATAGGGTTT
>JBNAKH010000042.1:0-6427 GCA_052047495.1 Candidatus Pelagibacter sp. | reverse complement strand
ACATGCGGAACTACAACGCGAGCGACTGGTTCGGTTTCGTTCTATCGCGAAAAGTTTAGATGATTTAAGTAATAATAAATTATCTAAATTAATTAATAAAATTATTAGAGATCGAAATACAGGTTGTTTTATTATTAAACCTAAAAATTTAATATCTAAAATTGATGATAGTTTTTTAGTAAAGCTTTCAACTGCTGTTGCGCATCTTATTGGGAACCCTAATCATGATGCAATGGCTGGTAAATACTATGCTAGATTTCATGTTAAGCATCAGGATAAAAGTGACTCTTATTTAAGAAAGGCTTATAAAAATATGGACCTACATACTGATGGAACCTATGTCAAAGAAAAAACTGACTGGTTGTTAATGTCAAAAATAGAGGAAAAAAATGTTGAGGGTGGAGAAACTGCCATGCTTCATCTCGATGATTGGGAACATTGTGATGAATTATTTAATGATCCTGTTGGAAAAGAGGATTTTCTTTGGGGTTCTCCGAAAAGTAAAAATATTGATTATAAAGTTGAACATCCAGTATTTTCATCTGATAAAGATGGAAGAGCTCAAATTTCATATATTGATCAATTTCCTGAACCCAAAAATATGAAACAAGGTACTTTTTTACAAAAATTATCTGATAGTTTAGAGGAAAGTAATAAGAAGATTATAACTAAACTCCCGGTGGGATCATCTGTAGTCGCAAATAATTATTTTTGGCTTCATGGCAGAAAAGCCTTTAAAGAACATAAAGATTTAAGTAGAGAGTTGTTGCGAATTAGAGGTTCTTTTTTTATTAATTAATATAAATTAATCACTATAAGATATTTATGAAATTAGGGTTTATAGGAACTGGAAAAATAACATCATCAGTTATATCTGGAATATGTTCTTCAAAAATTAATTATAAAAAGATATTTATTTCATCACGAAATAGTCTTATTGCAAAAGGACTAAAAAAAAAGTTTAAAAAGATATTCATTGAAAGGAATAATCAAAAGATTGTTGATAATTGCGATTGGATTTTTTTGGCAGTCACACCAACTGTTGGTCAGAAAATTATTAAAAATTTAAGATTTAGATCTAGCCAAACAATTATAAGTTTTATCTCAACTATAAATCTCTTAGAACTTCGAAAAATGATTAAAGTAAAAGCTGAATTAGTAAGAGCTATTCCACTTCCACCAATTTCTCTTAAAAAAGGACCAGTACCTATCTGCCCACCAAATAGAAAGGTTAAAAATTTTTTTAATAAAATTGGATCTACTATTGAAATTAAAAATGAAAAATTATCAATTAATTTTTGGTCAACGTCAGGAATGATGGCATCTTATTATGAAATATTAAATGTGATGAGTACTTGGTTGATAAAAAAAGGTATTAAAAGATCAGATGCACAGAAATATATAACAACTTTATTTTTGGCCTTATCTGAAGATGCAGTTGTAAATTCAAAAAAAGATTTAAGACATTTAGTTAAAGAGTCTCAAACTCCAAAAGGTTTAAACGAACAAGGTTTAAGAGAAATGAGTAAAAGAGGTGCTTATAAATCTGTAGTAAATGCACTAAATAAAATTTACAAAAGACTTAACAAATAATTGATGTCAGAAAATATTTTAGAAATAAACAATCTATCAAAATATTTTGGTGGATTAGCAGCGGTATCAAATTGTTCACTCAAAGTTAAGAAGGGAACTATAACTGGAATAATCGGTCCTAATGGATCAGGAAAAACTACCTTATTTAATTTAATTGCTGGAAATCTAAAATGTTCAGCTGGTAGTGTCTTGTTTAACAAAGAAAATATAACTGATGTACCAGCATATGAATTATTTTCAAAAGGTTTACTCAGAACCTTTCAAATTGCACATGAATTTACAAATTTATCAGTTTTAGAAAATTTAATGATGGTTCCTGGTAATCAGTCAGGTGAACAATTGATAAATGCTATATTTAAACCTTCATTAATCATAAAAGAAGAAAATATTATTAAGCAAAAAGCCATTGAAGTTATAGAGTTTTTAAATTTAGGGCATTTAAGAAATGAGTTAGCAGGAAATTTATCTGGTGGCCAAAAAAAATTATTGGAGCTTGGTCGAACCATGATGGTAGATGCAAAGTTAGTTTTGTTAGATGAAGTGGGCGCAGGTGTGAATAGAACACTACTCAAAGATCTTGGTACAGCGATTGAAAAACTAAATAAAGAAAAGGGATATACATTTTGTATGATTGAACATGACATGGATTTCATAGGAAGATTATGTGATCCTGTGATTGTAATGGCTGAAGGATCAGTATTATTTGAAGGTTCAGTGGAAGATGCAAAAAAAGACGAAAAAGTAATTGAAAGTTATTTAGGCAGGGGATCAAAAATTAAGGATAATTGATAATGGCATTTTTTGAGGGAAATAAGATGACTGGTGGATATGGAAATGGTCCAGATATTATTAATTCGTGCTCAGTGAATGTCGACAAAGGTGAAATTGTTTCAATCCTAGGTCCTAATGGTGCAGGAAAATCAACAGCAATGAAGGCAATGCTAGGTTTATTAAATTTAAAATCTGGCTCAGTCATAATTGATGGTAAAGATATTACACAATTATCTCCACAAGATAGAGTTAAGTCAGGAATTTCATTTGTACCTCAAACGAAAAATGTTTTTGCAGGAATGACTGTTGAGGAAAATTTAGAAATGGGAGCCTTCTTAATTGATGAGAGTTTTAATTCAGTAATCAATGAGATCTATGAATTGTTTCCAATATTAAGTGAAAAAAGAAATCAATTAGTTGGTGAATTATCAGGAGGACAAAGACAACAAGTTGCGCTTGGTAGGGCACTAATGATCAAACCATCAGTTTTAATGTTAGATGAACCAACTGCAGGAGTTTCACCAATTGTAATGGATGAATTGTTTGATCATATTGTAAAAGTTAAACGTACAAATGTTGCAATACTTATGGTGGAACAAAATGCCAAACAAGCGCTAAGTATTTCAGACAGAGGTTATGTGTTAGTCACAGGAGAAAATCGTTATTCAGGATCAGGAAAAGAATTACTAAATGATCCAAGAGTAAGGAGTTCATTTTTAGGCGGTTGATATGGATTATATAAACGCGATTGTACTTTTATTAAATTATATTTTTGTACCAGCATTAGCCTATGGATCTCAATTAGCCTTGGGTGCAATTTTTGTAACATTGATATATGGGATCTTAAGGTTCGCAAACTTTGCTACAGGAGATATGATGTCTTTTGGAACCATGGTTACAATTTTGTTTACATGGTATTTTCAATCTTTAGGAATAAGTTTAGGCATTTTACCAACCGCTCTCATTGCAATTCCTTTTGCTATTATATTTATGGTTGGTTATATGCTTTTGATAGATAAATTTGTTTTTAAATATTATAGAGTTAGTAAAAGCCCACCTGTTCAATTAGCAATGGTGAGTATTGGAGTAATGTTCGTTACCCAAGCCGTTGTTCGAATAATCATCGGCCCCTCTGATAGAAGATTTTTTGATGGTGAAAAATTTTTGATTAAAGCTGGTGAGTTCAAAGAAATGACAGGTCTTAACGAAGGTCTAGCAATCAAGTCCACTCAAGTAATTACAATTGTTGTAACATTAATTTTAGTTTCAACTCTTTTTTGGTTTTTAAATAAAACAAAAACAGGAAAAAGTATGAGAGCTTATTCTGATAATGAAGATCTTGCATTGTTGTCTGGAATAGATCCAAAAAAGATTGTTATGATTACATGGATAATAGCAGGGGTGTTGGCAACCATTGGCGGAGCATTATATGGTTTAGATAAAAGTTTTAAACCATTTACTTATTTCAATAATATGCTTCCAATTTTTGCTGCAGCTATTGTTGGTGGAATAGGAAATCCTTTTGGTGCATTTTTAGGTGGATATGTAATAGCGTTTTCTGAAATTCTTTTAACTTATGCGTATAAAAAATTTTTCATGTATCTGTTACCAGAAAGTTTAGAGCCAAATACTTTAGTACAATTACTATCAACAGATTATAAATTTGCAGTATCATTTTCAATTCTTGTCATTGTACTGCTTTACCGACCATCTGGAATTTTTAAAGGGAAAATATTGTGAGGAAAAATTTAAACGTAATTGCAGCCTATACTATAATGATGGGACTGATTATTCTTGTTGGTATTTTTCAATCTTGGAATATAGCTTTATCGATATTTAATCTATGTTTGATTTCAGCTGTCATGACAATGGGAGCTAATATTCAATGGGGATATGCTGGTCTTATTAACTTTGGTATAATGGGTTATACTGCTCTAGGTGGTTTAGCTGCAGTTTTAATCTCTGTTGATCCCGTTCAAGAAGCATGGAGCGCAGGCGGATCTAATATTCTTTTAAGTCTTTTACTAATAATAGCGATGGTATTAGCAGTTAAATACGTTTTAAAGAAATATGAAAAATCAAAAGTTAGAACTTATATCATTGCAGCTATTATAATTGCAGGAATAATAATTATTAGATTTGTATCTGAACCAGGGATCGAGGCAATAGAGGAAGTAGATCCTGCAAAAACAGGATTTCTTGGTGGATTTGGTCTTCCAATTATTTTTTCTTGGATCGTTGGTGCTTTGTTTGCGGGCGGGTTAGCATTTGTAATTGGTAAAGTTGCCTTAGGTTTAAGGGCAGACTATCTTGCAATAGCCACTTTATTAATATCAGAAATTGTTATTGCAATAATTAAACACGAAGATTGGCTCACCAGAGGTGTAAAAAATGTTATTGGATTGAAGCGCCCTGCGCCTTATGAGGTTAACTTACAACAAACAGATTGGTTTATAAATTTAGTAGAAAAATTTAATTCAAGTAAATTGAATTTAATTACAGATTTAACGGAGAGACAATCTGCTCTAAATCAATTGGTCATTGAAGGATCATCAATTTTTGTAAAACTTTGTTATTCAGGTTTGTTTTTAATTGTTGTTATCATACTATTAATTTTAACTCAAAAAGCTCTATATTCTCCATGGGGTAGAATGATGAGAGCTATTAGAGATAATGAAGAGGCAGCAAATGCAATGGGCAAAAATGTGGTGAAACAACATTTGCTAATTTTTGTTTTAGGTTCGGCTATAGTTGGGATAGCTGGTGCCATGTTAGTAACCCAAGATGGACTATTTACACCAGGCAGCTACAGACCTATGCGATATACTTTTTTAATTTGGGTGATGGTCATAGTAGGTGGCAGTGGAAATAACTTTGGTGCAATTCTAGGAGGCTTTGTGGTATGGTTTTTGTGGATTGAGTCAGCACCTATTGGATTATATTTAGTTAATTTAACAACAGCTGGTTTAGCTGACTCTCACTTTTTAAAAGTTCATTTAATTGAAAGTGTCCCATATTTTAGATTTTTGATGATGGGAATAGGCCTGTTATTGATAATGAGATATAGACCAAAAGGTATACTTCCAGAAAAAATAGAAATAAAATAAGAAAGATGAAATATATAATTTTAGGTGCAGCTTTTGCTTGGGCTTTATATATGGCTGATAAATATTTATTTTTTTAAAAAAAACCCCCAACATAAAAATGTCAGGGGTTTTAATTTTAAGATAAATTATCTTTGTTTTTTAGTTTTGAATTTTCCGCCTTTAACTTCTTGTTCTAAGAAAGAACCTTCAGCTTCACCGACGCTAGTAAAAGTAACACCTGTTGCACCTTCATAGTCAACTTTTTTACCTTTAGCTAATAAATCTAAACCTTTTTTAAGTTCACCTGGATAAATTTTTGTTCCAGGGCCGTTAGCAACATCCATCACATTTTTTGCAATTGATGCTCTATCAGCTGAATTACCTGCTTGCATTGCTAAAACAATTAAAGCAGCTGCATCGTATGACTCACCAGTGTATGGACCAGAACTGTCAATACCAGCAGCTTTTGCTACACCAGCAAAAACTCCAGCACCTTTTCCAGTTGATCCAGGCATTGAACCAAAAGACTTTCTTAAATCTTTTCCAAATGCATCAACTAATGATTGACCAATCATACCATCTGATAAAATAAATCTGTCAAATGCACCAGAGTCTAAAGAAGCTTGAATGATACCTTTTCCACCTTGGTCTAGATATCCAATAACAGCCACTGCATCACCACCTGCTGAAGCTAGTGTTGCAACCTCAGAAGAATAATCTGCTTTTCCATCTTCATGAGCATTTACTGTAGTTACTTTTATTCCGTGAGCTTCTACTGCTGCTTTATAAACATCAGCTAAACCTTTACCATAATCGTTGTTTGTATAAGTAATAGCTACACTTTTTACTTTTCTATCTTTAGTAATATCTGCAAGGATTTGTCCACCTCTAGCATCTGATGGGGCAGTTCTGAAGAAATACCCTTTATCATCTAAAGTTGTTAATCCTGGAGATGTTGCAGAAGGTGAAATCATTAC
>JBNAKH010000041.1:0-1918 GCA_052047495.1 Candidatus Pelagibacter sp. | reverse complement strand
TATTTTTAGATACATTGTAATCAATTTGAGCAGGTTTTTTTAAATTAAGATTGTTCATGATTTCAATATATTCATCAACACTGCTTACTTGTAATCTTGGATTTTGTTTTTTTTCTTTTCCAATCGTGCTTACTTTTTCACCCTTATAATCATGAGCAGGGTATAGAAGAGTTTCTTCAGGTAATTTTAAAAGTTTATTAAAAATTGAATTATAAGCATCTTTTGAACTACCATTTTGAAAGTCTGTTCGACCAGTCCCGTTAATTAGAAGAGTGTCACCTGAAAAAAGATAATTATCCATTAAAAAGCTATAACTATCTGAAGTATGTCCAGGAGTATACATTGCTCTAATTTTCAGATTATCTAGACTAATACATTCATCATCTTTAACTTTTATTTCAACGGCATCCGCAGGAGTGTGTGCACCCATTATAGTTGAGCATTTTGTAATATCTTTGAGCTTAGATGCTCCTGTTACATGATCAGCATGAATATGAGTATCAATTACTTTTACTAATTTTAAATCTAATTTTTTAAGCAAATTTATATATTCATTAACATTTTCTATTACGGGATCTATTAGCAATGCTTCTCTTCCTTCTCCAGATGAAATTAAATAAGTATATGTGGAAGAATTTTTGTCGAATAATTGTTTGAAAATCATTTTAGTATAATAACATAATAGTACAAATTGACCCATTGTTAAAACATTTTAAAATATTATTTTTTTTAAGATATGAAATTTATTAAAATTTTATTAATAACTTTATTTTTCAATACATTTGCCTACGCAGATAAAAACATGAAAATTGGCACAAAAGGTAAAGAAAGCGAAGTTTCAAGAACAATTAAAGTTGTCATGTATGACAACTATTATGAACCAAGTTCATTTCAAATTAAATCAGGCGAAACAATAAAATTTGAAGTTGAAAATGCAGGTATGCTTGTTCATGAATTTAATATTGCAAATAAAATGATGCACATGAAACATCAACCAGAAATGATGAAAATGGTTGAAAATGAAATTCTTTTAGCTGATTCCATTGATAAAGAAAAAATGAAAAAAATGGCAAAAATGGATAAAGCTATGGCCCATTCACATAGCAATAGTGTTTTACTTGAACCAAAACAAAAGGGTGAAATCATTTGGAAATTTGATAATGCAGTTAACATTGAAGTAGCTTGCAATGTTCCTGGCCATTATCAAGTTGGAATGATTGCTAAAGTTGATATAAATTAACTTAATGGACACAATTGCGAAGGCTAATTTTCATTGGTCATGCAAACATACTTGGAAAAGAAGTGCTAAAAACACCGCTTGGTGTTTATTGGGTTGTGCAATCGGAGATTTAGGCACAATTTTATTTTTTCAGCTTACAAAAATTCCATTTCCTGTTTTAGGAATTATGATTTTAGCTATTATAAATGGTTTGATTACAAGTATTATTTTAGAAACAATTATTTTAATGAGACAAAGTTTTGATTTTTCTAAAGCTTTTAAAACTGCAATCGGAATGAGTTTTATATCAATGATAAGTATGGAAGTTGCTATGAACTTAACTGATTACTTTTTAACCGGTGGTGCAATATTAACATGGTGGGTTGTGCCAATTATGCTCTTAGCTGGTTTTTTAACTCCTTGGCCCTATAATTATTGGCGATTAAAAAAATTTAATATTGCGTGTCATTAAAGAATTGGGACAATAAAACTTGGCTTTCTTCAAATAGTTATATCAAATCTTTTAACAAATTTTTAATTAAAGAGACAAAACTCAATAAGAATTCAGTAATTTTAGATATTGGTTGTGGCAGAGGTAAGATATTAGGAAACCTAACATCTAAGCTTAAATTAATTAAGAAGCCAATAGGTATTGATATTGAGCAACATAATGATCGAGATAAAAGAATTATTTTTAAT
>JBNAKH010000040.1:0-23143 GCA_052047495.1 Candidatus Pelagibacter sp. | reverse complement strand
TTTTTGAAATTTTTTGAAAAAATTAAAAATTTTTGAATTAAATAACCCGACAAAATAAATGGTAACGCAAGACCTAAAGAATAAAATGATAAAAGTATAATACCTCTATTGATACTCTCTTCTGTTGAAGCAAGTGCTAAGATTGATCCAAGAATAGGGCCTATGCATGGTGTCCAACCAAAAGCAAAAGCCATACCAATTAATATTGGGCTAAAAAAATTAGTGTTACTATTTGTGTGAAGTCTTTTTTCATAATTCAAAAATTTTAAATTTATAATACCAATTAAATGTAAAGATAAAATACAGATTACTATTCCAGCACCGATTCTTAATTCATTTGAATTTTGTAATAATACTTGGCCTAAAAAAGTTGAAGCAGCTCCAAAAATGATAAAAACGATTGAAAAACCAATTGTAAAAAGAATGATAGGAATTAAGTTTATATTTTTTTTTTCTATTAACTCATTTAATGAAGTACCGGAAATATAAGAGATATAACCAGGTATTAATGGTAATACACATGGGGATAAAAAACTTATCAAGCCCGCACCTAAAGCAATAAAAATTTCTAACATTGTATAAATAAAATTTATATTATTCCTTGTAAGGAACAACCTGGTGTTTTTGAGTACCAAGTTTATCTATGCCTAGAACTACTTCCTCCCCACCTTTTAAAAAATAAGGTGGTTTCATGTTCTCTCCAACACCTGGAGGTGTCCCGGTGCAACAAATATCACCAGGATGTAAACTCATACACGAGCTCATATAAGAAACTAAAGTTTTAACATCAAAAATCATTTTACTTGTATTTCCAGTTTGCATCCTTTTCCCATTTACATCTAAAAACATATTTAAATTTTGATAGTCTGGTAATTCATCTGTAGTAACTATGAATGGGCCTATTGGACCGAAAGTATCAAAACCCTTTCCTTTGTCCCAAGTTAGACCTCTATTCTTTTGAAAATCTCTTTCACTAACATCATTAACTAAAAAAAAACCAAGAACATGGTCTAAGGCGTTTTCAATACTAACATTTGTAGCTTTTTTTCCAATCACAAAACCAATTTCAACTTCCCAATCAGTATGGTTAGATCCCTTAGGAACAATGATAGGATCGTTTGGTCCAGTAATACAACTAGTAAATTTTGAGAAAATAATCGGTTCTTTTGGTATCGGCAAATTTTGTTCTTCGGCATGATCTTTGAAATTTAAACCAATACCAATAAATTTTGATGGATTAGAAACGCATGCACCTATTCTAAAACTTGAATCAAGCTTTGGTAAAGTTGAAATATCAGTTTTTTTAATTTTCTCTAAAGTATCAAAATTTAATGTGTCAGGGTTTAAATCATTAATTATTGATGACAAGTCTCGGTAATTGTTTTCACTATCTATGATTGCTGGTTTTTCTTCTCCAACACTACCTATTCTACATAATTTCATATTTCTCTTCCTAGACTTAAATAATTAGCTCCTTTTGTAGTAAATGAATTTTATCCACTAGTCAATAATTTGTGGTTCTTGCTAATCGAGCTGCACCCCGAACACCGCTTGCATCACCAAATTTGGGTTTTAAAAAAGTCCCCTCAAATTCACCCCCTGCTACAAATTTTTTCATTTTTTGTTTAATTTCATCTAAAAAATTTATTTCGTTAGATACCCCGCCCCCGAAAACAAACACATCTGGATCAATAATATTAACAACAGTGGCCAAAGACATAGCGAGTTGATCTTTATATTTATCAATTAATTTTTCTGCATCTAAATCAAGTTTTCTATGCATCTCAAATATCTTTTGGGCAGATAAATCTTTTTTAAACTCGTTTTTGAACGCTTTAGAAATACCTATACCCGCAACAAAGTTTTCTATTTCCCCAGCTCTTAAATTGGTTTTTTTTATTTGAACACCTTCAATACAAGCGCTCGGTATTTGATTATGCCCCCATTCTCCAGTAATCCCATTAGGTCCATTGACAATTCGTTTATCTATAACTAAACCGCCTCCAACACCAGATCCAAGAATTACCCCAAAAACTATTTTATAATGTTTTCCAGAACCATCTATTGCTTCTGATAAAGCAAAACAGTTTGCATCATTTTCACAATAAATTTCTTTACCAATCTCACTCCGTAAATCTCTTTGTAAAGGTTTGCCATTTATCCAAAAAGAATTAGGCGCATTTTTAACTAGTCCTGTTTGAATAGAATGAATCCCTGGATGACATACACCCACTGGTAATTCTTTACCAGCTTTACGCTCAAGTTCGATAACTATTTTTTTAATTATGGATAATGTATCTTTATAATTTTTTGGAACTTCGGTTCTTTCTCTATGATGCTCATTGCCAACATCATCTAATAATACATACTCTATTTTACTTGCCCCAAGATCAATACCAATCTGCATATTTTATCTCATTAATTTATTTATTTCTTTATTAATAAAAAGTTTTGGAATCTTACATGTTGTACTAAGTCTAATTGGTTTATTTGTTTTAGCGGATTGCATAGTTGATTGTATCAAGTCAAGAACATGCAAAGATACTTCTCCATTGCATCTATGTATCTTTTTTTTATCAATACAATAAGCCATTTCTGCAAGACCAACTCCTCTGTAATTAGCGTTAGTAGGTGACTCATTTGCTCTAGAACTTTGCGTTCTAATATTAATTTTTCCTAGCGGCATTTGATTTGTTTTAAATTCTTTCCATGGGCTTCCTAATTTTTTACAAACATAAACTGAACCACCAAACATATTAGGATCTGGCACAATCATTGAACCTTTGGTTCCATAAAGTTCAATATGATTTCTTTGATGGGCTATAACATCAAAAGATAAAGTGAGTCTGATTATGCTTCCGTTTTCAAATATGATTGTTGTAAAATATGTCGTTGGACATTCTACCTTAATTCTTTTTCCTTTTTTAGGACCAATACCAATTGTTCTAAATCGTGAACCTTTCATTAAACTTGCTGCTTTTACTTCTTTGGCTGGACCCAATAAATTTACTAATGCAGTGAGATAATAAGGTCCCATATCAATTACTGGACCACCTTCTTTTTTTGCGAACCATGGTTCTGGGTCTGGATGGTAAGATTGAACCCCTGGAAAAGCAAAAATCGCATTACCTAAATTTACTTTGCCTATACTTTTACTTTCTAATAATTCTTTCGATTTTTGATTTCCTCCTCCTAAAAAAGTATCTGGAGCATTTCCTAAATATAATTTTTTTTTTTTTTGAGAGCTTTAGTAATTCTTTTCCGTCTTTTAAATTAATTGCTAATGGTTTTTCTGAGTATACATGTTTTCCATTTAACAAAGACTTTTTTGCAATTTGGTAATGAACTTTTGGAGGGGTTAGATTTAATATTATTTCAACCTGTTTATCTTTAAGTAAATTACTTACCGAAACTGCTTTAATTTTATAAATTTTAGCACATTTCTTAGCTGATTTTTCTTTAACATCTGCACATTTAATGATTTTAAAATTTTTAAAATATTTGTGAGCTCTGAAATATGTTTCTGCGATATGACCACAACCAATTAAGCCAACTTTAAATACTTTGCTCATTAGGGTTATACTCCCTGTCTTTGTTTTGCTTTACCTTCTTTGTGTAATTTTAGAGCTTTTTCATTTTCTTTGGTTTTGGGAATTTCTAAAGTTGGACTTTCCCAATAAGCTGATCCTTCAAGCCATTGATACGAATGAGTTTTGATTGAAATAACGTAAGTCACTTTTGATTTCTTCGCTCTTTTGAAAGCTTCCTCTAATTCACTGATAGAACTTACCTCCTCAGACTTTGCCCCCATACTTTCTGCATGTTTTGCGAAATTTACTTTTACTAAATTTGAAACATTTGAACTCTCAAACAAACAATTAAATTCTTTTCCACCTTTAAATAATTGAAGTCTATTAATGACAGCGTGACCACCATTATCACAGACAATTACAATTAGTTTATTATTAGTTATTACAGATGAATATATATCTGAATTATAAAGTAAATATGATCCATCACCTACAAATGTGATAACTTCTTTGTTTGGGTTGGCCATTTTAATTCCTAAAGCTCCAGAAATTTCATAACTCATACAACTAAAGCCCCACTCTGTTTCATGAGTATTAAGTTCTCTTGGTCTCCAAATTTGAACAACTTCACCTACCAAACCTCCAGCTGCAGTGACAGCGATATCACTTGGATCAGAGTTTCTATAAATTGCACCAACTGCATGAGCATAACTTGGGAGTTTTTGATTAGTTGGTCCACTTTCTTTATCAACATATTCATTCCAAGATTTAAGTTCATCTCTGGATTTTTTATGCCAATCCTCGGATGCTTTCCAATCACCTAAAGCTTGTGATAGTTCATTTAGAGAAACTTTTGCATCTCCAATAATTGATTGTGCCATATGCTTACTAGCATCAAATCTTGCAACATTAATTGATACTAATGAAAAATTTGGATTTTCAAAATTGGACCATGACCCGGTTGTAAAATCTCCTAACTTAGTTCCAATAGCAATCGCTAAATCAGTTTTTTTTGCAAAGTTGTTTGCTGCTTTTCCTCCTAAACCTCCAATAGGTCCTAAAAAATGAGAATGATCTCTTTTCATGGAAGAATAACCCATTACAGTTTGTGTTACAGGTATATTGTGTTTAACTGCAAAAGTAGAAAGTTCCTCCATTGCATCTGAGTAAAAAACACCTCCACCAGAAATTATGATTGGATTTTTTGATTTTTTAATTTTTTCAGCTGCCTCTTTAATTTGAAAATCATCAGGTCTTGGTCTTCGTATATTATGGATTTTTTCTTTAAAAAAATCCTCAGGATAATCAAAAATTTCTCCTTGTATATCCTGACATAAAGATATGCATACTGGACCACAATCAGCCGGGTCTACTAAAACTTGTACTGCTTGGGGAAATGTTTGTAAAATTTGTTCTGGTCTGGTTATTCTATCAAAATATTTTGTAACCGGTTTAAAAGCATCATTTTGAGTAATTCCTGGATTATTAAAATGTTCTACTTGTTGTAAAACTGGATCAGGCATCCTATTTGCGTAAGTATCACCCGGAAGAAATAAAATTGGCAGTCTATTACTCATCGCAACTGCTGCAGCTGTTACCATATTTGTAGAACCAGGACCTACAGAACTTGTTGCTACAAATACTTGTTTTCTTCTTTTTGCTCTAGCGTAAGCAATTCCTGTTAAAGCCATGTTTTGCTCATGATGACCTCTATAAGTTGGAAGTTTATCTTTATTTTCCTCTAAAGCTTGTCCTAAACAAGCTACATTACCATGACCAAATATTCCAAAAGCACCAGCGAATAAAGGTTCTTTTTTACCATCGATAAGAATTTTTTGAGAAGTCAGGAACTTTACAATTGCATGAGCACATGTAAGCTTTATTTTTTTCATAATTGTAGATATATTCTCTTAAAATTTCACTTAATTAACCATAAAATAAAAATTATGTATAGTAAATTTGGGCAGTTCATAGATGGTAAGTGGCAACAAGCGGAAAAAAAAGAAACTTACGATGTTATAAATCCTGCTACGGAAGAAATTATTGGCCAAGCGTCTAAAGCGTCTTCAGCAGATGTTCAAAAAGCTCTTAAATCTGCAGAGAAAGGTTTGGAAGTTTGGAAAAACACTTTACCTTGGCAGAGATCATATATTATTAGAAAAATTGCTGATCTTTTAAGAAAAAAACAAGATGTTTTAGCAAAATGGTTAACGATTGAAGTTGGAAAACCTTTAGCCGAGGGAATTGGCGAAACTGGTGGGGCTGCTGATATTTTTGAGTGGAATGCTGAAGAAACAAAAAGAATTTATGGACAAACAGTCGAAAGTCGATTTCCAGATACCAGAGTTCATGTTTATTATCAGCCAGTTGGAGTTGTAGCAGCTTTAGTGCCATGGAATTTTCCTTTAATTCTAGCAGCAAGAAAAATTTCAACAGCATTAGCTGCCGGATGTTCAGTAATTTGTAAGCCTGATGTAATTACTCCAGGAACAGTAATGGAGTTAGTAGATATTTGTAAAGAAGCGGGAGTCCCTCCTGGAGTTGTAAACTTATTATCAGGAGACCCTGAAAGTATTTCAAATGAGTTGTTAGAGTCTGATATTATTAAAAAGGTTTCTATTACTGGATCAACAAGAGTAGGTAAATTAATCTTAAAAAAGGCCGCAGACAAAGTTCAAAGAGTTACTATGGAGCTTAGTGGACACTCACCTTTTATAGTTTTTGATGATGTTGATATAAATAAAGTTGCAGATATGGCAATTACTGCAAAATTTAGAAATAATGGTCAAGTTTGTATTTCACCTAACAGATTTTATATACAAGAAAATAAAAAAGACGAATTCATTAATGCGTTTATTGAAAGAACAAAAAAATTAAAAATTGGTAATGGTTTAGATGAAGGAGTTCAGTTAGGTCCTCTAACAACTGCAAAAAGATTAGGAGAAATTGAAGAATTAGTTGAAACAACTAAAAAGGAAGGAGCAAAAGTTTTATTGGGTGGAAAAAGACCTCAAGGTTTTAACAAAGGATATTTTTATGAGCCAACAGTTTTTGACAATGTAAAGGACAATTTTACAATAATGAAACAAGAACCATTTGGTCCATTAGTTCCAATGTTGTCATTTAAAACTTTTGATGAAGTAGTTGAGAGAGCAAATAATAATGACTTAGGATTATGTAGTTATATTTATACAAATTCTATGGACAAAGCTCACAGAGCTTCAGAATTAATGGAAACTGGTACTGTAGCGGTTAATACTCCTGCAGTTGCGATAGCTGAGGCACCTTTTGGCGGAATTAAACAAACTGGATATGGACGTGAAGGTGGTTCAATGGCAATTAAAGATTATCTTAATATAAAGTACACTCACCTTGGTTTGAAATCTTAAAATGAGGCCAAATAAAATAAAAAAGATGATGAGAGATGGTGAGCAAATAATTAATGGCTGGTTACAAATTCCTAGCTCTTTTTCAGCTGAAGTAATGTCTCATCAAGGTTGGGACTCGCTTACAATTGATATGCAACATGGTGTTATAGATTATCAAAATGCATTACAAATGCTGCAATCAATTTCATCTACGGATGTTACTCCTTTAGCAAGAGTAAACTGGAATGAACCAGGACAAATAATGAAAATTTTAGATGCAGGGTGCTACGGCGTAATTTGTCCAATGGTGAGCAACAAATTTGAAGCTCAAAAATTTGTTCAAGCATGCATGTATCCCCCTAAAGGGTATAGAAGTTTTGGACCAATTAGAGGTTTAATTTATGGAGGTTCAGATTATGGAGATTTTGCCAATGATGAGATTTTAAAAATGGCAATGATAGAGACAAAAGAAGCCTTAGATAAATTAGATGAAATTATGAGTACGCCTGGAATAGATGGAATTTATATTGGACCTGCTGATTTAAGTCTGGCTATAGGTCAAAAACCAGCTTTTGATAATCCTGAAGGAAGTCCAACTTATGAAAAGATTTTGAATATATTGGAACATGCAAAAAAAAATAAAATTTTTGCAGGTATTCATAATGCTAGTCCAGAGTATGCAAAAAAAATGCTTAATTTAGGATTTAATTTGGTAACCATTGGATCCGATCAAAGGTATATGAGTGCAGGTGCAAAAGATGCTGTATCTAAATTAAAATCAATCAAATCAAAAGAAGACTCTAAAGCTTACTAAATTTAAGTGTCAGATAAAAAAAAAATTTTGATAATTCAACCTATTCATAAAGCGGGGATAGATCTCATAAAGAATAACCCAAATTATGATTATGAGATTATTGAAAATATAGATGACAAAGATATTAAACAAAAAATTTTGGAGTGTGATGGTCTATCAATTAGAACAGCAAATTTATCTAGCGAATTAATCAATATATCAAAAAAACTTAAGATTATATCTCGCCATGGCGTTGGGTACGACAATATTGATCTCAAGTCTTCTAAAGAAAAAAATATCACCTTGGCAATTACGGCTACAGCAAATGCTGTTGCGGTGGCAGAACATGTTATGTTTATGTTGCTCAATATATCAAAGAGAAAAAACATGTATGATGAGGCTGTTAAAACAGGAAATTTTTCTAATAGAAACAAACTTCCAAAAACAATTGAACTTTGGAAAAAAAATATTTTAATTACTGGATTTGGTAGAATTGGTCAATCTTTAATTAGAAGATGCAAAGGATTTGAAATGAATGTTTTTGTTTATGATCCATTTGTTTCAAAAGAAATAATTGAGGAATTGGGTGGAAAAAAAGTTGAAGATCTTACAGAAGCAGTAAAATCTATGGATGCCATTTCTTTACATATGCCTCTTAATGAAAAAACGAAAAATATTATTAATTATGACTTACTTAAAACAATGAGGAAAAATTGTATAATTATTAATGCTGCAAGAGGTGGAATGATTAATGAGAATGACTTAGATAAAGCATTAAATGAAAGTCTTATATTTGGTGCAGGTTTAGATGTTTTTGAAACAGAACCACCTAAAGAGGATAATCCTCTGCTAAAAAACAATAAAGTTTTTTTAAGTCCTCATACCGCTGCATTTACTGAGGAATGCATGATAAGAATGGGAAAAGAAACAATACAAAATATAATTGATTTTTTTGAAAAAAAATTAGACAAATCAAAAATTATTAAACTTTAATTATGCAAATAAATTTCAAAAATTTTGGACTATTAGAAGCATTAGTATTGTTATCATTAGTATATGTGGTTGGGATGTTGATTTGGACCGCAAGTACAAGGCCCGCAGTTGAAGCAAAAGCTAACTTAGTCAAAGAAAATCATAAGAAAGTAGTCGATTTTATCAATGGAGAAATAAATAATTGCGGGAATAATGATGAAGGTAAATTGACTGTTTGGGGTGATCCTTGTAATGGCGAGTGGTCCTCATCCAAAGTTGTGAATTATATAAACAAAAATCTTAATATAGAGAATCCTTTTTCAGAGGATACTAAAGTAAAAACTGATCCTGATCCTAGAATTAAAGCAGAAGGTAAGGCGGGGCAATCAGTTGAGATGGGTGTTATATTTGTGATGTCATCAAATTTTTTACCTGACCCTGGATCTGAATGGGTTGTTGGTACTTGTTTTAAGTCTCCATGTGTTGCTGCTGGAAATAATGAACTAACTTCACTCTATAGATAATCAATTTTTGTAAATTTCAATTTCAGATTTTTTCAATGTATCTGTAAGATAATTATAACCAATTTTCGCATACTCTAACGGATTTGCTTTTGCAGGATCCTGCTCTGCCTCAACCACCAACCATCCTGAATAATTATTATTTTTTAATACATTAAATAAAGGTTGATAATCAATACATCCATCTCCTGGTACTGTAAACGCACCCTCTAAAAAAGCACCTCTAAAACTTAAATCCTCTTTTAAAGATTTTTCAAGAACTTGTTTTCTTATATCTTTACAATGGACGTGCAAAATTCTTTCATGATAATTTTGTAATATGTATTTTGAGTCCCCTTTTGCAAATAACATGTGTCCTGTATCTAATGTTAATTTTACACTTTCATGAGTATTTTCTATAAGTCTTTCAGTATCTTTTTGAGTTTCAATTACTGTTCCCATATGATGATGATATGCCAAAGGCATTCCTTCATCCGCTAAATATTTTCCTAGTTCAGAAATTTTTTCACAAAACTTCTTCCATTCGTCCCTTTCCATTTGAGGCCGAGTTGATAATTTTCTATTAGGATCTCCTTGAATAGAGCCAGAAACTTCCGCAAAAACTATACAAGGTGCATCACAATCTTTAAATAAATCTAGTTGTTCTTGAATGGTTTTTTTTTCTTCCTCAACAGAATTTTTTCTTAGATTAGCACCATACCATCCTGAGCAAAGTTTAAGATTAAATTGATCTAATTTTGGAATTAATTCCGAAGATTTCTTTGGAAATTTTCCACCAGACTCTATGCCTATATAGCCTGCTTCATTGGCTTCTTTTAAACATTGTTCTAATGAGGTGTCACCACCTAACTCAGGCATGTCATCATTACTCCATGCAATGGGTGCAACTCCTAATTTTACTGACATAAGAAATTTTTTTAGTTAAGTTATTATTTTAATACAAATTTTAAATGATTGATATAGCTTTATTTGGACTTGGTAGAATTGGTATTATGCATGGGAAAAATTTAATGCGTAGTAAAGATTTTAATCTTAAATATATTTATGACATTGAACAAAAATTATCTAAAAAGTATTCAAAAACATTAAAAACAAAAGCTATAAACAATCCATCTTTGGCTTATAAAGATAAAGATATAAAAGCTATTTTTATTGCCTCAACAACATCAACACATATTAAATTTATTTTAGATGGTGTTAAGAATAAAAAAATTATCTTTTGTGAAAAACCACTGGATTTAAGTATTAAGAAAATTGAGTCCTGCAAAAAAAAAATTAAAAGATTAAATCCAAAAATACAATTAGGTTTTAATAGACGATATGACCCAACACACAATAATTTAAGAAAACAATTACTAAGTGGAAAAATAGGTAAATTAGAAAAAATTATTATCACTAGTCGTGATCCTGCCCCACCAACTATGAAATATCTAAAAGAATCTGGTGGTATTTTTAGAGATATGATGATCCATGATTTTGATCTTGTAAGATTCTACCTTGGTAATGATGAGCCTGCGAAAATAATAGCTTCTGGTAGCAACATATCAGACAAAAGATTTGATAAAATAAAAGATTTTGAATTAGCATCTACCATAATTAGATCTAAAGCTGGTGTTCAGTGCATAATAACTAATTCCAGACATTGTAGTTTCGGTTATGATCAAAGAATAGAATTATTTGGATCAAAAGGTATGTTAATTTCAGAAAATAAAAGACAAAACGAGACATCTTTATATTCTGCACAATCAACTTCGAACAAATCTCCTTTGCTTAATTTTTTTATTGAGAGGTATGAAGATGCTTATAAAAATCAACTAAAGGATTTTGCAAAATTTATAAGAAAGAAAATTCAACCTCTTGCAGGATTTGAAGAGGGAAGAAAAGCTCTGATAATTGCGAATGCAGCTCAAAAATCTTTACAATCAAAAAAGTTTGAAAAACTTAATCTTTAATTGAATCAACCATAAGTAGAATGCAACCTGTCTGCTTTACAACCAAATAATATTTTGATTAGATTTTATTTTTAAAAGTTAACTTTAATTAGAGGAAAATAATGAAAACAATAAAAAACTTTATATTAGCTTTAGCTGCATGGGCAATGATGTCTGTATCTGCTTTAGCTGTAGATATAATTGTGGTTTCTCATGGTCAAGCAAATGATCCTTTCTGGTCAGTTGCTAAAAATGGAGTTGATGCTGGATGTAAAGACATGGGAGTGTCTTGCAAATACACAGCACCAGCTACTTTCGACATGGTAGAAATGGCAAAATTAATTGATAATGCTGTATCACAAAAACCGAAAGGTATTGTGATAACATTACCAGATGCTGCTGCTTTAGGAAAATCAGTTAAAGCTGCGATTGCTGCTGGTATTCCTGTAATATCAATGAACTCTGGATCTGATGATTATGCATCTTTAGGAATTAGTGCACACGTTGGACAAACTGAGTTTGAAGCAGGTGTAGGTGGTGGACAAAAAATGAAAGCCGCTGGTGGAAAAAAAGCATTATGTGTTAACCATGAGGTAGGAAACGTTGCACTCGATAGAAGATGTGCTGGTTTCAAAAAAGGTTTTGGTGGATCTGTTGATATTTTAGGTACTTCAAATGACCCAACAGAAATTCAAAAAGCTGTTGCTGCAAAATTAGGTGGTGGCTATGACACTATTCTAACTTTAGGTGCTGGATTGTCTGGTGAAGCAGCATTGAAAGCACTTGAGTCAGCTGGAAAAGTTGGTTCTGTAAGATTAGGAACATTTGATATGTCTCCAAATATGTTAAAAGCTGCTGCTGCAGGAAAAGTAGAGTTTTTAATTGACCAACAGCAATATCTACAAGGATATTTACCAATAGCTATCTTTGGACAATATATGAGATGGGGAACGATGCCAGCAGGTGTAGTAATGACTGGACCTGGGTTTGTTACTCCTGACAATGCGTCTAAAGTAATTAAATGGGCAGCTCAAGGTTATAGATAAAAATATGAATTAAAGGCCTGACTAATGTTAGTCAGGCCTTTTTTTTAATCATCTTTAAATTATAATTTTTATATGTCTGTAAAATCAGAGAGTATTCAATCTAAAAAAGATAGTGGACAAGATGAAAGACTTAAAAAAATTTCACCTCTTAGAGTTTTATTAAACAGACCAGAGCTTGGTGCTTTGGGTGGCTCAATTTTAGTTTTTATTTTTTTTGGAATAGTTGCTGGTGACACTGGAATGTTTAGCGCTTATGGGACATTAAATTTTTTAGATGTTTCAGCTAATTTAGGAATTATTGCTATTGCTGCTGCAATGTTAATGATCGGTGGAGAGTTTGATTTATCAATTGGATCAATGATTGGTTTTGCAGGAATCTGTATCGCTATACCTGCAATTTATTGGGGTTGGCCTTTATGGACGAGTATTATTTTTGCTTTTGCTATGGCAGTACTAATTGGTTATTTCAATGGTATAATGGTAGTAAAAACTGGTCTTCCATCCTTCATAGTAACTCTTGCAATGTTGTTCATTTTAAGAGGGGCAACTTTGGCTATTACGAGATTAATTACAGGAAGAACTCAAGTGCCAGGGTTAAGAGTTTTAATAGAGGATGATCCAATCGCTTGGTTGTTTGCAACAGATACTTTTCAATGGTTATTCACATGGCTAGGATCGATGAAATTAATTGCACTGAGAACTGACGGTACACCATTAGCTACAGGTATTCCACCATCAGTAATATGGTTTATTGCTCTTACATTATTTGCGACTTGGATACTTATGAAAACTAGATATGGAAATTGGATATTTGCATCAGGTGGAGATAAAGTTGGTGCTACAAATGTTGGTGTACCTGTTGGAAGAGTAAAAATAAGTCTATTTATTGGAACAGCTGTAGCATCGACAATATTTGCTTGTATTCAAGTTTTAGATGCAGGTTCTGCAGATACTATGAGAGGAACTTTAAAAGAATTGGAAGCAATAGCAGCTGCCGTGGTTGGCGGTTGTCTTTTGACTGGAGGTTATGGCTCTGCCATCGGAGCAGCATTGGGCGCTATTATTTTTGGCACCGTATCAATGGGAATTTTTTATACAGATGTGGATACTGATTGGTTTAAGGTTTTTTTAGGCGCAATGATGTTAATTGCAGTAGTATTCAATAATTATATTAGAAAAAAAGTTACGGAGACTAAGTGATGTCTGAATATTTAGTTCAATTCAATAATATAAGTAAATTTTTTGGTAAAGTAATTGCTTTGAAAGACGTCACCATGAAACTTAAAAAAGGCGAAATAATGTGCTTACTTGGTGACAATGGAGCTGGAAAATCTACTTTGATAAAAACTTTAGCAGGCGTTCATAAGCCTGATGAAGGTGAAATTATTTTTGAAGATCAAAAAATAGTTTTTGACTCACCACGAGATGCTTTGGATATTGGGATAGGTACTGTTTATCAAGATTTAGCATTAGTTTCCCTTATGAGTGTAACTAGAAATTTTTTTATGGGCAGAGAGCCACAAAAAGGTTTACCTTTTTTCAAAACTTTTGATATTGAAAAAGCAAACACTATAGCTGCAGAAAGAATGGGACAAATAGGTATTGATGTGAGAGACCCATCACAAGCCGTCGGTACGATGTCTGGAGGTGAAAGACAATGTCTCGCTATTTCTAGAGCAATTTATTTTGGTGCAAAAGTTTTGGTATTAGATGAACCAACATCAGCATTAGGTGTACATCAAGCTTCAATGGTCCTGAAATATATTGTTAAAGCAGCATCACAAGGTTTAGCTGTAATTTTAATAACACACAACGTTCATCATGCTTATCCTGTTGGAAATAGTTTTACAGTTTTAAATCGAGGAAAAAGTATGGGGACATTTCAAAAAAAAGATATATCTAGAGAAAAACTTTTAAGCATGATGGCAGGTGGTGAGGAATTAGATAAGTTAGAAGTCGAACTTAAAGAAATGGACCGAATAGAAAATAATTAGACAAATATACCACTTCTACAGATATAAATTTTGCTGTAATATTCTTTAAATAAAGAAAGGGGTAAAATATGAAAGCATATATAATGGGAAACTACACTGAAAAAGCTTTTCAAGGTTTTTTAAAAGATCCTAAAAGTGATAGAAAAGCAGTAGTTGAACAATTAACAAAAGCTATGGGTGGAACAATGCATAGTATGGATATAGTTAGAGGTCCATATGACTTTATAGTTGTAAATGAACTTACAACGTTTGAAGACTTTGCGGCAGTAAAACTTGTAGTAGAAGCATCAGGTGCAGTTAAAAATTTAACAATGTTAGAAGCTATTGATTTTAATAAAGCTACTGTTAAAGCAAGTGAAGTTGCGTCAGGTGCATACAAAGCGCCAGGACAATAAATAGATTATTACTTCCAGTACGCGGGCTGGAAGTAAATTTATTTACTTTTTCAATTTAGAAGAAAACTTAAGATTTGTATTATCAAACTTTTCTTTATTGTTTTTAATATAATTATCCATAATTTCTAATTTATCTCCTTCGAATTCTGAGACTTTTCGAGTGTTTAAATCAACATATAATGCAAGGACTTCAATCGTTGATGCTAAATATTGCTTTTGCTTATGGATCATTTCCATCTTGTATTGCAACCTTTTTTTATCGTGATCAAAAAAAACTAAATTTACATCTACTTCGTCATTCATCTTTAGTTCTTGATTATAGGTAATATGAGACTCAACAATCATTGTGCTTTTTCCAGTAGTCCTCGCTGAATGCTCGCCCATTTTAAAGGAGTCATTTAATATATCTGCTCCATATTTATCAAAGATTAAAAGATAATAAGAAACATTCATATGATTGTTATAATCAATCCAATCTTTCACAATTTTTTGTGAACTTAAAAAAATCGGCATTGTAAAATAAAAATTTAATGATTTGGATTATCGTTATCCACTACGAGGCATATTTCAGATTTAGTTAAAAATCTTCTTCCAGTTCCATTATCTAATGAAAACATTCCGCCAATTCCTTTTACAGCATCTATCGTTAGATCAGTATGTTTCCATTTTTCATATTGATCACCATTCATATAAAATGGAACACCACCTATTTCTCCAAGTTTAATATCATTATCTCCTAATGGAAATTCACCTTCTTGGAAACACATAGGTGCACTCCCATCACAACATCCACCTGATTGATGAAACATTAACTTTTCACCATATTTTTCTTTAAGTTCAGATAATAAACTAAGTGCCGAATGTGTTGCAGATACTTTCATATTTTTTCTCTGGCCCATGATATCGAATCATGGACCAGTATATATTATTTGATTAAAAGAAGCCTAATTTTTTCTCAGCATAAGAAACATGAAGATTCTTATTCTGTCTGTAATGATTAAGCATCATTTTGTGAGTTTCTCTACCAACTCCAGATTGTTTGTATCCACCAAATGGTGAGTGAGCTGGGTAAGCATGATAACAATTAGTCCATACTATTCCTGCTTGTATCGCTCTACCCATTCTGTGAGCTATATTACCATTTCTAGTCCATACAGCTGCTCCTAAACCATAAAGAGTATCATTAGCAATTTTCAATGCCTCTGCTTCATCTTTAAATTTAATCACAGATACAACTGGTCCGAAGATCTCCTCTTGAGAAATTCGCATGTCATTTTTTGCCTCAAAAACAGTTGGTTGAATGTAATTACCTTTTTCCAACCCGCTGTTAAGTTTAGCAACACTTCCACCTGTTAGAACTTTAGCGCCCTCTTTTTTTCCAAGCTCAAGATAAGATTTAATCTTTTCCATTTGCTCTACTGACGCTTGCGCCCCAATCATAGTTTCCATTTTCAAAGGATTGTCTTGAACAACAGCTTTTGTTCTAGCTATAGCTCTTTCCATGAATTTATCATAGATCGACTCTTGAACTAAAGCTCTACTTGGACAAGTGCAAACCTCACCTTGGTTTAGATTGAACATCACAAAACCTTCAATACATTTATCAAAGAAATCATCATCTTTATCCATGATATCCTCAAAGAAAATGTTTGGAGATTTTCCACCTAACTCCAAAGTAATTGGAATTATGTTTTGTGCAGCATACTGCATAATCAATCTTCCTGTTGTAGTTTCACCAGTAAATGCAACTTTAGCAACTCTTTTTGATGATGCTAGAGGCTTACCTGCTTCTAGTCCAAAACCACTAACAATGTTGACAACTCCTGGAGGTAATAAATCTCCAATAAGTTCCATCATCACCATTATGGATGCTGGCGTTTGTTCAGCTGGTTTTAAAACTGAACAGTTACCTGCTGCTAAAGCTGGAGCTAATTTCCATGTCGCCATTAATAATGGGAAATTCCATGGAACTATCTGACCAACTACACCTAATGGTTCATGAAAATTGTATGAGTATTGGTTATTTGCTATTTCAGCGATTGAACCTTCTTCTGCTCTAATCACACCAGCAAAATATCTCCAATGGTCAATAACCAAAGGTAAATCTGCTGCCATACACTCTCTTATTGGTTTTCCATTATCTAAACATTCAGCTGTTGCAAGTAAGTTTAGATTTTTTTCCAACACATCAGCGATTTTGTACAATATATTTGATCGCGTAGTGATATCTGTTTTTCCCCACTCAGGGAAAGCTGCGTGAGCCGCATCTAATGCTGCTTCTACATCTTTTTCGTCTGATCGTGCGACTGAACAGATTTTCTCATTTGAGATCGGGCTAACATTATCAAAATACTTGCCTGATTTTGGTTCTACAAATTTTCCATTAATGTAGTTTCCATATTTTGCTTTGAACGGAAATTTAACCTTTAAATGAGAAGTATCTAATACAGATGACACTTTCATTGCTTCTGCACTCATTTTTTTCTCCTCTTGTTATTTATATAAATTAATTAAAGACCTTTTTGGGAATGATGTAAATGGGTCAATAATGTTTTCAACTAAGAATTGTATTAATCGAGCTTTATTTTACTAATTTTATTGTCTGCTTTTCTCACAAAATAAATTCCTACTGATACCGCAATTAGAGATATCAAAACTTTGAAAGTGATCAATTCCTTCAGGAAAATATAACTCAAGATAGTTCCAAAAATTGGAATTAAATATGAAACTTGTGACTGAAATATCAGTCCATTATTAACTAAAATTCTAAATCTTAATAACCATGCAATTCCAGTAGAAACCAAGCCAAGATATATCACGGATATTGTAGAATCTAACCTTGGCGAGACATTCCATGGTTGTTCAACAATACTTACAATAGGTATCAAAATCAAAACTGCCCAAACTAGTATTGAGCCAGTTACATTTTCATTTTTTTTCTTACTAATTTTTAAGGTTAGAACACCACCTATTACATAACAAGTTGAGCCTAATAGAATTAGTATTGCGGAAAAAAAATTATTTTCATTAATCAAAATATTATCAGAAAATAAGTAAAGTATTCCAGAAAAACCTATTAAGATTCCTATTGTTTTGATAAGATTGAATTTCTCATTTTTTGTATAAAAATGACCAAGCACAGTTGAACTTAATGGTGTAGTTGACATCAATATTGCTGCCAAATTACTTTGAACTGATTGAACGCCGTAGGCAATTAAAAAAAAAGGAGCTACTAAATTTATAAATCCTATCATCGCAAACCAATGCCAATCCTTTGAAAAAGCTTCAATCTTTATTTTTTTATAATAACAAAGTAACAAAACTGGTATTGCTCCAAAAAACACTCTTAAAAATGCAATAGTAATTGGTCCAAATGAATAGGTTGCAATTTTGATATTAAAAAAAGCTGATGCCCATATTAAAGCTAACAAAATTAATAAAAGATAATCTAATAGTTTTGGTTGTCTCATTCAGTAATATCTTCAATTTTTCCTTTTGTAATTTTCTTTAAATCTGAGAAATTGATTTTAAATATACAATTTGGATGACCTGCAGCAGCAAATAAAAAATCAAACCTATTTAAAGAATTATCTATGTAAATATCAACATTTTCTAAGTGGCCTACTGGTGAAACACCGCCAATAGTATAACCAGTAATGTTTTTTACATCTTCAGCAGTAGCCATAGAAACATCATCAAATTTAATATTTTTCTTAATTTTTCTTAGTGAAGCTTTCTTATCTCCAGCAACCAAAAATAAAGTAAACTTATTATCTGTCTTAAAAAGTAAGCTTTTAACAATTGCTCCTACCTCACATCCTAAAGAAGATGCGGCTTCTAAAGCAGTTCTAGCTGATGTTTCTAAAACACTAACACTTAAATTTTGATTAAACTCTTTAATAATTTTACCAACTCTTTGAACTGGTTCTTTATCGAGTAATGTCATTATTCAACTCTGAATTGTTAGTATTTTTAGTCTTTTAATTATACACTTATGTAAAAAATGCATAGGTGTTATTAAGTAAAAGAGGATTATTTATCAGTCTTTATTTGGTATCACAACCCACTGAATTACAGAGGAGATATATGAGCGCAAAAAATGTATTAAAAGTTATAAAAGATAAAGAAATTGATTACGTTGATCTAAGATTCACTGACCCTAGAGGTAAACTTCAACACGTGACGATGGATACTAAGGTAGTTGACGAAGATATGTTAAACGATGGAATTTTCTTTGACGGCTCCTCAATTGCAGGTTGGAAAGCTATCAATGAATCTGACATGATTTTAAAGCCTGATTTAAGCAGAACTGTAGTTGATCCATTTACATCTCATAATACATTAAATATTTTTTGTGATATTTTAGATGCAATAAAAAAAGATCCTTACGAAAGAGATCCTAGAGGAACAGCAAAAAAAGCTGAGGCATATTTAAAAAAATCTGGAATTGGCGATAAAGCATTTTTTGGTCCAGAAGCTGAATTTTTTGTATTCGATGATGTAAGATTTAAAAATGACATGAATGAAACTGGCTTCAAAATTGATAGTACTGAAGGCCCTTACAACACTGGAAAAAAATATGAAAATGGAAATATGGGACATAGACCTGGTATCAAAGGTGGTTACTTCCCAGTTCCTCCTGTTGATAGTGCACAAGATATGAGAAGTGAGTATTTGAAAGCAATGAAAGACATGGGTATTAAAGTTGAGAAACATCACCATGAAGTTGCTCCAAGTCAGCATGAACTTGGAATGTATTTTGGAACTTTAGTTGACCAAGCAGATAACTTGCAACTATATAAGTATGCGGTTCATATGGTTTCACATTCATTTGGAAAAACTGCAACTTTTATGCCTAAACCAGTAAAAGGTGATAATGGATCAGGTATGCACGTGCACCAATCAATTTGGAAAGGAAATACAGCATTATTTTCAGGAGATAAATATGCTGGCTTATCCGATTTAGCTTTACACTACATTGGTGGAATTTTAAAACATGCAAAAGCTATAAACGCTTTTTCAAACGCAACAACCAATAGTTACAAAAGATTGATCCCGGGATTTGAAGCCCCAGTATTATTAGCATACTCAGCAAGAAACAGGTCAGCTTCATGTAGGATCCCTATTACTCTAAGTAAAAAGGCCGCGAGATGTGAAATTAGATTTGGTGATGCAGCTGGAAACCCATACTTAACTTTTGCAGCAATGCTTATGGCTGGACTAGATGGTATTAAGAATAAAATTGATCCAGGTAAATCTTTCGATAAAGATCTTTATGCTTTATCTGAAAATGAGGTTAAAAAGATTCCTACTGTTTGTGGCTCATTAAGAGAAGCAATGGAAAGTTTGGATAAGGACAGAGATTTTTTAAAACAAGGTAACGTTTTCACTGATGATCAAATAGATGCTTACATTGCCTTAAAATTTGAGGAAATACATAATTTCGAACACACACCACACCCAATAGAGTTCGACATGTATTATAGTTGTTAAAAATTATTGTCTAGTAGTAGCAATCTTATTTTTGCCAGGACCTTTTTTAACAACGTAATCTTGAGTTCCATTAGCTCCTGTTTCAACAGATTTGATTAAAGATCTTTGAAGGCTTTTTCTTTTCTCTTTTCTGTCTTCAGACGCTAATAAATTTCTAAATTCAAAAACGTTCATATAATGATTATATACTAGATATGCATTTTAAGCAATACAGCTATGCAACTTATGGGATACTAAATTTTATTCTACTTTGAAAGACTCCCCACAACCACATCTCTCTGTTTCATTGGGATTATTGAACACAAAAGTTGAGGAAAAATCCTCTTTTTTGTAATCCATTTCTGTACCTAATAAATACATAACTGCAGCAGAATCTATAAAAACCTTAACTCCCTTGTCCTCGATTACCTCATCATTCGGGTTAAGTTCTTTAGAATATTCCATTACATATGACATGCCTGCGCATCCTCCAGATTTAACTGAAACTCTCACTCCTAAAGCATCTTTTTCGGCACTAGACATGATTTCTTTAATTCTGTTTGCTGCATTTTCACTTAATTTAATTATAGGATTCATTACAAATTTAACTCCAACTTAGCAGCATCTGACATCATATCTTTGTTCCAAGGTGGGTCCCAAACTAATTGAAGATCAACATCATCAATTTCTTCAACTTGCATAGCTCCTTCTTTTACTTCTTTTGGTAAACTCTCTGCAACAGGACAATTTGGTGTGGTTAAGGTCATTTTAATTTCAGCTTTTTTTCCTTTTACTTGAATATCATAAATTAAACCAAGTTCATAAATATTAACTGGTAACTCAGGATCATAAATTTTTCTAATTTCATTTATAATTTTTTCTTTTATTTCCATAATATTAATCTTCTGTACTCACTTGCTTTCCATCATCTTCCATTGCAGAAATCAAAGTATGCCATGATAAAGTAGCACATTTTACTCTCATAGGATATTGTTTTACTCCTGATAGACACATTAGTTTTGTTTTATCATCTTCTTCTAAGATTGTAGACTTTAATTCAGGATTTTCTTTTATCATTTTCAGAAAATCATCTATGATCTCCTTTGCTTCATTGTCACTTTTACCTTTAATCAAATCTGTCATTATTGAAGCTGAGGCCATTGATATTGCGCAACCACTTCCTTCAAAAGAAATATCTTCAACTTTTCTTTGATTATTCAATTTTAGATAAACATGGACATTATCCCCACATAAAGGATTATTCCCTTTAGCATCTTTATTAAAATTCTCAGTCTTCCTCAAATTCCTTGGATTTTTTCCATGTTCTAAAATTATTTCTTGATATAATTCTTTTAAATTCATTTTAAGTCAAAAATTTTTTTACATTTGTTTATAGACTCATTTAATTGATCAAAATCACTTTTAGTATTATAGACACCTACTGATGCTCTTGCACTAGCAGGAATCTCGAGTTTGTCGTGTAAAATTTGACAGCAATGGTGTCCAGCTCTAATAGCTACACCATCTTCGTCAAGTATTGTTGCGATGTCATGTGGATGTACCCCTTCAATCGTAAACGATATTACACCGCCTTTATTTTTTGGATTGCCAATTATTTTTACTGAATTATTCTTCTTTAAAATTTCTTGACCATATTCTATTAATTCTTTTTCATGTTTAATTATATTTTCAATTCCAATACTTTCTAAAAATTTGATAGACTTATCAAAAGCTATTACCTGTGCAGTGGCCATAGTGCCTGCTTCATACTTATTTGGAAGATCACCATAAGTAATACGATCTTTTTTAACTTCTTTAATCATTCCACCACCACCTTGATAAGGTGGTAATTCTTCAAGCCATTTTTTTTTTCCATACAAAATTCCAAGTCCAGTCGGTCCATACATTTTATGACAAGAAATTGCATAAAAATCACAGTCCAGATCTTGCACATCAAGTTTCAAATGTGGTGCACCTTGACATCCATCTACAACAACAATTATATCTTTTGCGTGTGCAAGCTCAGTAATCTCTTTGATTGGTAAGATTGCACCAGTGACATTCGATAGATGATTAATGGCAATCACCTTTGTTTTTGGCGTAATTTTTTTTTCAATATTTTCAATTGGAATTTCTCCTTCTCCATTTATTTCAGCAAAATTAATCTTTATATTTTTTGATTTTCTCAAATAGTGCCATGGTACATAATTTGAATGATGCTCTAACTCAGTGAGTAAAATTTCGTCACCTTCATTCAAATACTTTTGGCCAAGTGTATTAGCAACTAAATTGAGGGCTTCTGTTGCACCCTTAGTAAATACAATCTCATTTTTATCTTTTGCATTAATATATTTTTGGACAGAAGATCGTGTATTTTCGTATAAATTTGTAGCTGCCACTGCCAAATAATGAATACTTCTGCCCACATTTGAAAATTCTTTAGTATAGAATTCGTTTATTCTATCAATAACAACTTTAGGTTTTTGAGAGGAATTAGCACTATCCAAATAAACTAGATCATTGTTTTGTATCTTTTCATCAAAGATAGGAAACTCTTTTTTAATATTATCTATGTTCATTTTTTTAAACCAATCATTTTTTTTAATAAATCTTTAATTTCAGCTTCAGTAATCTTTTCGATTACATCAAGCAAAAAACCATTTATTAATAGTCCTTTAGCTTGTTTATAATTTAGTCCTCTAGACATTAAATAAAAAATTGAATTATCATCAAGACTACCAGATGCTGATCCATGAGAACATTTAACATCATCAGCATAAATTTCTAATTCAGGTTTTGCGTTAAACTCTGAGGTTTCGTCTAACAAAATTGCTTTACTTAATTGATATCCATCTGTTTTCTGAGCCTTTGAGTCTACATATATTCTTCCTTGATAAGCAGACTTTGTATTTTTTCCAAGCACACTTTTTATTAACTGATAGCTTTTTGTATTTTCAACTAAATGATTTATAGTAGTTCTTATTTCGTGCTGTTTATTATCATCTAATGAAAAAATGCCATTTATAAATGCTGAAGAATATTCGCCTTTTAGATTACAATTTATCTCATTTTTGAAATAGTCTGAGCCTGCAGAAAAAATAAAAGTTTCAGAAATACTATT
>JBNAKH010000039.1:0-1571 GCA_052047495.1 Candidatus Pelagibacter sp. | reverse complement strand
ATCATGATCGATGCATAGTTAGCACAAAAATATAAATAAAAAATGGTTACATTTAGAAATAATAACGGCAGAAGAAATACTTTCAGGAGAAATGAAAGAAATTTCAAATCTAACAATGAGAGAAATAAGTTTAATAATAATTTTTCAAACTCTGAAAATTTTCAAAGAAAAGCTCCTGGTAGAAATAATCATAATGCCTCAAAATTAATTGACAAATATAATAATCTAGCTAGAGAGGCTTTATCAGTAGGTGATAAAATTTTATCAGAAAACTACTTTCAACATGCAGATCATTTTACAAGAGTTCTTAACGAAAAAGAGATCCAAAAAAAAACAATTTTTAAAGATCAGATTTCTGTCAATAGTAATTTAAGTGATAACAAGGAAAAAAATATTGAAAATCTATCTGAAAAAAATGAAAGTTCTGCAGATAAACATACAGATGTAACTAGTTAAGGCCAATTATTTTTTCAGACTTTAATACATCTAATTTAATTCTTTTTGTCTCAAAAATTTTTCTTTCATTCCCTTTTAAAATCTTACCTGATGGTAGTTTCAACGTCTGAGAGTTTATCCGTTTTCCGTTGACTATGACTTCGTAATGTAGGTGAGGTCCTGTTGATTTTCCAGTTGACCCAACATATCCTATAGTTTGTCCTTGTTTTACCCTTGTCCCTTTTCTAATACCTCTAGCGAACTTTGACATGTGAGCATAAACAGTCTGATAAGTAGAATTATGTTTTATCACAACACAATTTCCACCCCCTCCACACCATCCAGCTTTCTTAATAACTCCATTACCAGATGCCATGATAGGTGTACCCATTGGAGCAGCAAAGTCTGTTCCTCTATGCATTTTATTAAATCCATCTATTGGGTGTTTTCGCATACCAAAAGAAGAAGATAATCTTGCACCATTTATTGGTGTTTTCATTAAAGCTTTTTGAACACTTTTTCCACTTTTATCATAATGTCCTTCACTTTTTTTGGAGTCAAAATAATATAAAGAGTTATCTTCACCACTAAGTTTAAGATTGGCATAAAGTATATTACCTGTTTCAATTACATTATTTTTATCGTCTAAAAAAACTTCATACATTATCTGAAAACTATCTCGTTTTCTCACATCTCTTTGAAAATCAACTTGAAAGCCATAAATTCTAGCAAACTCAATTATAATTCCAGGTGGGATTTTTTGGCTTATCGCTGATTTATAAAGACTTTCCAAAATAATACTCTCGTCATAAATTATATTTTTGTTTAGTTTGGTAACTAAAATCCTTTGATCAAATTTATCAGTTTCTTTCTTTCTAGTAAGATAAATCTTTTCTGTATTTGATACCTGAAATACAAACTCTTTTACAACGGAGCTTGTCTGATCTATTGTAAAACTAAACTTTTGATTAACATTTAATTTATTTAAATTAATTTTTTTACCTAACTCAGTTTTAATCTGCTCTATCTCTGACTTTTCTACCAAGTATTCCTCTAATATTTTATCAAATGTTTCACCTATAGTTATTTCATGTTCAATTTTTTTAAATCTTGGTTCTAAATTGTCTACTATTTGG
>JBNAKH010000038.1:0-9898 GCA_052047495.1 Candidatus Pelagibacter sp. | reverse complement strand
AAATCCATTTTGGCATTTTTAAAATTATAGTCAAATCCTCAAGAAAATTACTCTTATTGGAGAGAAATTTGATAATTGTTTTAGGTGAACTTTGAAACATTTTAAAAAAAATTTCTGACATCCTTTTTGGATGTTTTTCAAGAACACGTAAAAATATTTCATCCAAAAATTGGTACTTTTTACTTATTGCAAATTTTTTAACATGGTGAATATTTTCAATATTTTTTCTAATAAATTTACTATGTTCTTGTATGTTTAAAAAAGTATATCCAGTACTTAATCTTGTCATGCCACCGGCAGTTCCAATATTAATTTTATTTTTTTCGTTTTTAAATGATGGGTAAAAAAGTGGAATTGCACCTATCTCTTTATAGGTAATTTTATAATTTTTTAAATTTAGTTTCTTTTCGATATATTCTTTAATTTGTTGATCATAATCTTTTTGAGAGTCATCGTTCATTTTTGAAAGCCAAGTACTCTCAATTAATGCCTTTTTTTTTGAGAAGGGAAGTGTGTAAAAAAAATGGACACTTTCCCTTTGATCACAATCAAAATCCATAAGATTAAAAATGTTTTCATCGAAATAATTATTCTCTGTCTCAATTTCAACTCCACAAAAGTGTTGCCATAAATTTCTAAAGTCTTTTTTGATAGAAGGAACACTATTGAATATAAATGAATTTTTGATGTTGATGTCTTTCAGTTCCTTTAAAAAAAAGATATTTTTATTTTTCTTTAATGAATTATTTATTTTCTCGTAAAACAAACCACTATCGATGCTTTGATATGGATAATTCACACATTCAAGAAAATTAGTTTTATTTGGCACATTAACTGAAAAATTATTCCAATTTTTTATGACACAATCATCAAAATTATGTTCAGATACCTTCCAAAAAGACCAAGTCTTATCTCTTTTGTATTCATCTCGAGGTTCGATAATTGCCAAGGTTTTATTTTCTAATTTATTATGGATCTCTAATTCATAAGCTAGAGATAAACCAGCACAACCACCCCCAATAATTATGTAATCAAATTCTTTCATCAAGATTAATTTCTTTATTAATCAATAAATGATCATGCTCGATTTGGTCATCATTTTTATTCAATAAAGAAAGTATAATTAGATCATAAATTGATAAAATCGTCTCTAGAACTTTTTCAAAGTTTGAAACGTAAATTTTTCCAGATTTACTATAATTTTCAAAGGTTTTCTTTTTCAAAATTTTATATCCTATTTTTCTGTATATTCGTCTAGCAACCAAGATACTAAATCTAAAGCTTAGTGGAATTTCTCTTATGGAATAAAATGAATTTTCATAAAATGTATCTGCAAGTTCAATAGTTGAATTAATTTCCTTAAAATTTCCATTTATATAAGATCTATTTTTTTTTGAGTCCTCAATTACATCTCTGGATATATTGGTGAGTTGCATTGCTATACCAAGATCGATTGCAGATTTAAGAGATTGTTTTTTGCTCACATTTAAAATTTTTGCCATCATCAGCCCGACTGTTCCAGCTACTCTATAACAATAGATTAAAAGATCTTTTCTAGTATCTATTTTTACATTTTGTTTTATGTCCGACTCTATCCCATCAAATAAATCATAAATTATTTCTAGAGAGATATTGAATTCATTAATAATATTCCACATATTTTGAATAACAGGATTCTCAAAATTTTTTTGTTTAAAATCATTTACAAATTTTTGGAATTTTATTTTTTTTATTTCTATTTCATCTTCGTCATCTGCGATATTGTCTACAACTCTACAAAAATTGTATAAATAAGAACAATTTTTATAGGTTTTTTTTGGTAAAAAAAAACCAGCCCAATTAAACGATTTTGCGTAAATAGATAAGTAATTTTTAGAGGACATTATAAAATTTTATCTAAAACCTTTGCTGAGGAAAGTACTCCAGGTACACCTGCCCCAGGATGAGTTCCCGCACCAACAAAATATAAATTGTTATAAATTTCAGATTTGTTATGAAATCTAAAGTAAGCAGATTGAGAGAATTTTGGTTGTATAGAAAAACCAGAACCATATTTTGTATTGAGATCTTTTTCAAAATAGTCAGGTGTCAAATAAAAATCTTCAACAATATTTTCTTTTAAGTTTGGCATTAAGTCTTTTTCCATTTTCTCTACTACTAAATTTTTCATTTTTTCACCCTCTAACGACCAATCAATTTTTGATTGGTTATTGGGAACAGGAACTAGAACATAGAAACAATCATGTCCATCTGGTGCCATGGATTTATCAGTTGCAGTGGGTCTATGTAGATAATAACTTATATCATTGTTTAATTTTTTATGATTAAAAATGTCATCTAGGTGCTCTTTATATTTATTACCAAATTTAATGGTGTGATGTTCAACGTTGTCGTAAATTTTCTTAGTTCCGAAATAATAAACAAATAAACCCATTGAATATTCCATTCTATTTTTTTTCCATTTAAACATAAAAGAATTATTACTCTGGCCGTTTAATATTTTTTCATAAACACCCGGTGGATCTGCATTACAAATAACTTTATTGGCGTCAATTTTTTTTGAGTTGTCCAATTGAACTCCAGTAATCTCATTTTGGTTTGAAATTATTTGAGTCACCTCAGATCCTTTAATTACCTTGATTCCTTCTTCGTTCATTAATTTTTCTAAACCACTTATGATATTTCCTGTTCCACCCATAGAATAGTGAATGCCCCATTTTTTTTCTAAGTATAAAATCAATCCGTATATTGAGGTTGTGGTAAATGGATTTCCACCAACTAAAAGAGGATGCATGCTCAACATTCTTCTTAATTTTTCATTTTTAATGTAAGATGATACCAGTGAATATACTGACTTATAGCTTTTGAGTTTGAGTAATGCGGGTAATTGTTTCATCATCACTGAGGGTTTGTCAAAGGGCACATCAGCTAGTTCTGTAAAACCTTTATCAAAAATTTTTTTAGTGAAATTTACAAGTTTTTCATATCCTTGAGCATCCTCTTTATTAATAAGCTCAATTTGTCTTTTCATTTCATTTTCGTCACCAGAGTAACTGAACTTTGATTTATCCTCAAAAATGAATTGATACCAAACTTTAAGAGGTGTTAATTTAATATAATCATTTGGATTTTTTTGAAATAATTCAAATAATTCATTTATTAAGTATGGAGCCGTAATTACTGTTGGACCACCATCATAAATGAACCCATTCTTTTTAAAAACTCTTGCTCTACCACCTAGGTCTTTGTGTTTTTCAATTAATGTAACATTGTGACCCTTAGCTTTAAGGCGAAGAGCAGCTGCTATACCACCAAAACCAGAACCTATAACTACAGAATTCATCATGATAACTTATATTTTTTTGGATAAATTGTAAAAAGTATTATGAGTTAATTTTTTTTAACTCTTCTTTAGTTTCTTCTAAATTTTTCTGAAATAGTGTATCAAGTTTAGATTTATCAACTGAGGTTGTTATTATTTTTTTTACAGAGTCTATAGCTATTTTAACAGATGCATCTTTAATCTCTTTAATCGCTACTTCTCTCATTTGATTAATTTTATTTTTAGCCAAATTTTTCTTAATTTCTGAAGATTTATGAAATTTGTCATTAAGCTCAATGATTAATTTATCAGCATCTTTCTTTGCCTGATCAAGTATTTCTTTACTTTCAGATTGCGCTGTGTCTAATTTTTTCTGAGCATTATCTAATAATATCTTTGCTTCACTTCTCAGTTTCTCACTTTCATCAATCTCATTTTTTATGTCTGAGATTAATTTATTAAGAATAGTATTAATTTTTTGAGGTACCTTTAAATATATCAGACCCCCAAAAAATATTACAAAAGAGACTGCGACCCAAAAAGTTGAATCAATGACCATAATATTTGTCTCCATTTTTTTTTACTAGATCATCAACAATCGCAGAGATACTGCTATTATTAACTTCTGCTCCAATTAATTTTTTTAAAATTTCAGTAGATGTTACAACTGCAATTTTATTAATTTTTTCTGGAGCACTTTGTCTTAAAGTATCTATTTCTACTTCAGCTTTTTTAATTTCAGCATCAATTTGTTTATCTAAAGTCTCTTTTTTAGAATTAATATTTTTGATTACTTTTTCTCTAGCATCTTTAAAAATATTTTTTGCTTCAACTTTACTTTTAAGCATAATCCCATCAAATTCTTTAAGTTTAGCTTCACTACTTTCTCTTTGCTTTTCAGCTGCCTCAATATTTTCTTGTATTTGTGATTTTCTCAATTCTAAGTTTGCACTTATTTTGGGGAGTATAAGTTTTGATAAAACTATATACAAAAACCCAAAGGTGAGTACGAGCCAAAAAATTTGTGAAACCCAAAACTCTGGATCTAATTGAGGCATTCCTCCACTCTCTGCTGCAAAAATCTTTTTTGTAAAAAAGAAATTTGCAATTAATGAATATAAAAAAAGTTTTTTAAACATTAATTAAAACGCAAAAAGAATAATCAATGCAACAACTAATCCAAATAATCCTGTTGCTTCTGCAAGAGCAAATCCTAAAAGCAAATTAGGAAATTGTTTTTGGGCTGCAGATGGATTTCTCATTGCACCAGATAAATAATTTCCAAAAATTATTCCGATACCTACTCCGGCTCCAGCTAAAGCTATCGCTGCAAGTCCTGCTCCAATCATTTTTGCTGCTTCTAATTCCATTATATCCTCCTTATAAGTTAATGGTGTAAATTTAATGCATCATTTAAATAAATGCATGTTAAAATTGCAAAAACATAAGCTTGAAGAAAAGCAACTAGTATCTCCAAACCAGTTAAAGCAACTGAAAAACTCAGTGGAAGCCATCCACCAACAATTCCGAGGCTTACGACAAAGCCCCCGAAAACCTTCATCATAGTGTGTCCAGCCATCATGTTTGCAAACAATCTTACTGATAAGCTGATAGGTCTACTTAGATATGAAATAATTTCAATGACCACAATTAATGGTAAAAGTACGATAGGAACACCACTTGGAACAAATAATTTTAAGTAACCAAAACCATGTTTTATAAAACCAACAATTGTAACTCCAATAAAAATAAAAGCTGCTAATACAAAAGTCACAATGATATGACTAGTCACTGTAAAAGTGTAAGGTATCATGCCGAACATGTTACAAAACAAAACAAACATAAATAATGAAAAGATAAATGAAAAATATGGTTTAGCTTTTGAACCAGCAGTATCGCTGATCATTTTTGAGACAAATGAATAGCTTAATTCAGCTAAGAGCTGGATCTTATTCGGAAGTATTGAGTTTTTCTTTGAACCAAGGTTGAATATTATTAAAATCGCAAGAGAACTAATGACCATGAATAAACTAGCGTTAGTAAAAGAAATATCAAAAGCGCCTACTTTTATTTCTGGACCAATCCTATAAACTTCGAATTGTGTCATTGGGTTAGCTGCCATAAATCCTTATCTATTTTTGCATTTTTTTTGCGGATCTAATTACATTAATTATCCCTGCAACTACCCCTACAAAAAAAAATATTAAAATTAACCAGGGTTTAGTACCAAAGGTCTTGTCCAAAAGAAACCCAATAATTGTCCCTACGGCGACTGCTGAAACTAGCTCAGTACTAAGCTTAAATGCAGTACCAATTGGAGATTGATTATCTTTTTTATTTTCTAGATCTCTTTTTGAAACCTTTTTCTTTGCAATCTCTAAGCGAGTTTTGAATGGATCTTTGGACATTTTAATTAATTACTTAAGCAACCATGCTTTCTGCTTTTTGTAAATCAACAGCCACAAGCTGACTTATTCCTTTTTCAGGCATGGTGACGCCATAAAGTCTATTCATTTTTGACATTGTTAAAGCATGGTGAGTAACTATGATAAATTTGGTATTTGTAATTTTTATTAGTTCCTCAAGTAAACCACAAAATCTTGTTACGTTGGCATCATCTAAAGGTGCATCAACCTCGTCCAAAACACATATAGGCGAAGGGTTAGTTAAAAAAACTGCAAAAATCAAAGATAGTGCAGTCAAAGCCTGCTCACCACCTGACAATAAAGTTATTGATTGGAGTCTTTTTCCAGGAGGACTTACTAACATTTCCAAACCAGCCTCTAAAGGGTCATCAGAGTCAACCAATTCAAGCTTAGCATTTCCACCATTAAATAATTTTGTATAAACCTCATTAAATTTTCTATTTACCTTATCAAAAGCCTCAATTAGTCTTTCCCTTCCTTTTTGATTTAATTCATTAATACTATCTTTAAGTTTTATAATTGCTGTAACTAAGTCAGCTCTATCTTGTTCCATTTTCTTAATTTCTGTTTCATATTTTACAGTCTCTTCGTCAGCCTTTAGGTTGACCGAGCCTAATTTTTCTCTCTCTTGTTTTTTTTTATCTAATAAGTCTTCTTGATTAACAGCATCAGGCAGTTCTTCGACACCAAATAAATTTGAATTTTCTAAAATGTTTTCTTCCGTAAGATTTAGCTCAGAAATTATTCTATCAACTAAATCATTTTTTCTTTTTTTAAGTCCTTCAATTGTTGCCCCTGAACTTGCTTTTCGTTCTCTTATCTGAATAGATTGTTCTTGTATCTCGTTTAGTTGATTTCTAAGAGTGTCAATTTTTTCATCTGTAGTATTGATAATTACCTCATTCTCATTTTTTTCATTTTCAGAAATTCTCAAATTTTCTGAAATTTGCCCTTTTTTTTCTGCCTGAAATTTTGGTTGATTATCAAGTTTATCTCGTTGCACATTAAGTTTATTTTTTCTATCACTTAATTCTGCAACCATTTTTTCCGAATTAGATAAAAGATTTTTCCAACTCTCAATCTCCTTATCAATTATTGCAATTCTCTCATTTCTTTTGACAGACTCTCTTTTGATATTTTGATTTTTACTATAACTATCTGCGTATTCTTCGATGACAAATTGGCAATCATCTAGTGATTTAATTGCATCATCATTTTTTTGTGAATTAATTAATTGTTTAATTTTATCGATTTCTGATTTTAACTTATTCTTGCTGTTTTCCAAATCTTCATTCGATTGTTTCTCAGTTTGATAATATTTTGAGTCGATTTCAATAAGCTCACTTTTTTCTTCTTTCAGTCTTTTTTCATTTGAGTTTGCATCAATCACTATTCCTCTTTCTCTACTAATATCATCATCTATTGTTTGTAGAGATTTTTTTACGTTTTCTATTTCGTCTTGAATTCTACTATTTTCCTCATCTAGACTTTTTAGTTCTAAGTTTAGCCTTTGTATCTTCGATAAATTTTCAATATTTTTTTCTCGTAGAGGAGTTATTTTATCAACCTCAGTTTTAATCAGTTTCTCTAATTCGTTAATTTTATTATTAAAACCACTGACTTCAGTTTCTGCTTCTGTATTAATTTCATTTTCTATTTTAATTTCTTTATCGATCTCTAGTAATTTTAGATAATATAGTCCTGCTTCAATTTTTTTTATTTCATCAGAAATATTTTTGTATTTTGTAGCCTCTTCAGCCTGTTTTTGTAAATTTGCTAGTTGCCTTTCCTGTTGCCTTCTTAATTCATCAGCTCTCTTTAGATTATTTTCTGCAGCGCTCAACCTTAGTTCAGCTTCATGTCTTCTAACATGTAATCCAGAAATTCCTGCAGCTTCCTCTAAAATTGCTCTTCTATCAGTAGGTTTTGCAGTAACAAGGGCACCAATTCTGCCCTGACTAATCATTGATGGAGAGTGAGCTCCAGTTGATAAATCTGCGAAAAACATTTGAGCATCCCTTGCTCTAACTTCTCTATCATTAATATAAAATTTCGAACCTTTATCTTTTTCTATTTTTCTTCTAACATTTATTTCGTCTAACTCTCTAAATTGCACTGGACCCTCGTTATTTTCATTGGCAACTGTTACTGAAACTTCAGCAATATTTTTAGAGGGTTTATTTGATGTTCCTGAAAATATTACATCTTCCATGCCTGATCCTCGCATGCTTTTTGCAGATGTTTCACCCATTACCCATCTTAAAGATTCAACTATATTTGATTTTCCGCAACCATTTGGGCCAACAATACCTGTTAAACCATTTTCAATTAAGAAATTAGTTTTATCTGCAAATGACTTAAATCCATTGAGTTGGATTTTTTTAAACTCCATGGATTAACTTATATCAGCTTTTCCAACGTTTTTTTTAAATTTTTATAATTAAGAGATTTTTCGAACTTTTCGTTATTAATTATTATCGTAGGAGTAGAATTAACTTTAAAATTTTTTGTCCCCTCGATTCGATCATTTAAAACATAGTCCTCTATTTCTTTGTTGCTAATACATTTTTCAAAATCAATATCAAACCCAGCTTTTTTTAGAAATTCTTTCAAATTATTATTCACCTCTTCTATTCTCTTACCTTTTATCCAAGCTTGTTGATTAGAGTAAAGTTTTTCCAAAATTTCTAAGCTTTGATCTTGTTTACACAGAGAAATTTTTGAAGCATTTAAAGCAGCAACATCTAAAGGAAAGTGTCGAAATTCTATTTTTACTAGTCCTGTATCTATGAAATCTTTTTTAAGAGAGGGGTAAACATCTTTATGAAAATTCGCACAATGACTACATGTTAGAGACTCGTAGGCAATTATTGTGATCTTTGCATTTTGATTTCCTGAAACTATTCTCTTTATTTCTGCGTAAGCACTAGTAGTTAATCCAAAAATTAATATTAAAAATAGAAATAATTTATTCATTTTTCTTTAAAAACTTTAGTTAATTCAATTAAAGAATTTTTGATTTTTTCATTTTTAACATCATTAAGTTTATTTCTATACTTATTGTTTGTCACAGGTTTATTCTGAATTATCTTCTGATTATCTATTTTATTTTCATCGTTAAAACTTGTAAATTTAATCCGTTTTACAACTTCATCTTTAAAAAAAGCATTCATTCTATCCATAATTTCTTTTTTCGAATATTCTAACTCAACTTCATGACCTCTTTGCACCATTATTAAGAGCGTACTAACACTGAACTTGTTAGTATTCTTAAAAGATTTTGGATAACAAACTTTAAATAATTTTTCACCAGCAATGAATTTCCAATTATTGAGTGTTTCGGAATAAATATGACCTCTTTTATTAATAAACTTTTTAATATTTTTTGGCAAAGTGTCATTGAAAGACCTTAATCCTTGAATGCTACCAGTTCTCTGCTTAATATATTTTTTATATTGCATATGAAAGATCAATTTGTAACAAAAAAAATTCTCAATTGGTACGATTTAAATAAAAGATCATTACCATGGCGAAAAAATGTTTCACCCGCAAAAAAGCAATATTTTACATTAGTAAGTGAATTTATGTTACAACAAACTCAGGTTGCAACAGTTATTCCTTATTTTAATCGCTTCATTAAAAATATTCCAAATCTCAGTTCACTCGCCAAAACTAGTGACAAAAAACTATATAAACTTTGGGAAGGTCTTGGATATTATTCTAGAGTAAAAAATTTAAGAAAAACTGCTCAAGTTGTTAAAAAAAATTTTCAAGGGAAATTGCCAGATACTTTTGATGATTTAATTTCTTTACCAGGAATTGGAAATTATACCGCGAGTGCAATTTTGGCGATTGCATTTAATAAGTCTTTTATACCGCTAGATGGAAATGTTGAGAGAGTTTTAAAAAGATATCTTTTTCTAAAAAAAGAAAAAGAAATTACCAAGGAAAATCTCCACAAAAAAAAATCAATATTAGGAACATCCCCAAGGTCTAGCGATTATGCGCAGGCTTTAATGGAATTAGGGGCTTTGATTTGTAAACCTACAAATCCCAGCTGTTTAAAATGTCCAATTTCAAAAAAATGTAAATCATTTCGTAAAAAAGATTTCAAACTTGTAAAGAATAGTAAAAAAAATATAGATAAGTA
>JBNAKH010000037.1:0-9330 GCA_052047495.1 Candidatus Pelagibacter sp. | reverse complement strand
AAAGAATTATATTATTTTTTTTATTATTGAGATCTATAATCTTGACGCACTATCATTCATCCATGAAAATAAATGATCAGAAAAGGATCTTCTCACAAATAAATTTACATCGTTAATGTCTTGATTGTGAACAATTATATCAATTTTTGTCAAAATTGTTTGAGTTACAAGGCCTTTTTTGGATTTAAAATCATTAAAATTAAATGGAGATCCAGTTTCAAATAAATCAAAAATTTTATCACCTTTAAGATTTATTAATACAAATTGGTCTGTGACATCTGTTACAGCACCCAAATTTGTTTTACAAATATTTTTATTGAGTAATTTTTCTACATCGTAGTTATTATCATCTGATTTTAAGATTTCATTTGAAAAAATCATCCATTCATCTGGGCTTAACCAAAGAGCTGTTAATTGATCACTTCTTGAGGAAGTATTTGCTTCATTTGGCAAAAGTAGATTTAATGATTTTCCAACTGCAGATAAAAACTGTCTTTTTTTTCCTCTAATAATAAGTTTCATGACAGGTTTTATTTCTCTCATTTGCAAACCTGGATAAGATTTATCATTTTCAATTACATTTGAATAATTAAGCATTTAATCTTTTGTTCTCCTTGTCTAGGAATACCGGATCTGTAACTGTTACATTAATTTGTTTTTTTTCCATTGGAATTATCAATTTTTTACCCATCATATTTTTTCCGCCCTTAACTACTCCAAGAGCAATAGATTTTTTTAAATTTGGACTAAAATAACTAGAAGTAACATGACCTAACATTTCTATTGGTGTTTTGTTCATATCTGCAACAATTTGTGCCCCTTCTTCTAATATTTCTTCTGGATTGTCTGTGATAAGACCTACTAATTGTTTCCTATCTTCCCTAATAGTATCTGATCTATATAAAGATCTTTTACCTATAAAATCAAATTTCTTTTTACTAACTATCCAATCCATTTGTAAATCAATTGGTGTCATAGTTGCATCTGTGTCCTGACCGGCTATGATAAATCCTTTTTCCGCTCTTAATAAATGCATTGTTTCAGTCCCATAGGGAGTAATATTAAATTCCTTTCCTGCCTCCATACAATTTTCCCATACTGATTTAGCGTAATTGGCCTGAATATTGATTTCGTAACTTTGCTCACCGGTAAAACTTATTCTCATAACTCGACATTTCACTTTACCAATTCTTGAATTTTTAAATGACATATGAGGAAAATCTTTATCTGATAAATCGATCTCAGGTATTACTTTTTGTATTATCTTTTTACTATTAGGACCACAAACACTAATAGTTGCGTAATGATCAGTTACAGATGTTAAATACACATCTAGTTCAGGCCATTCTGTTTGAAGATAATCTTCAAGTTTACCTAAAACTGTAGCAGCACCACCAGTTGTCGTTGTCATGACATAATGATTTTCGTCTAATCTGGTAGTAACACCATCGTCATAGACCATGCCATCTTCGTTCAGCATTAAACCATATCGACATTTTCCAATCTCAAGTTTTGACCAAGCATTAGTGTAAACTCTATTTAAAAATTCAGAGGCATCAGTTCCTTGAATATCAATTTTACCTAACGTGGATGCATCTAATATGCCCGCACTATCTCTTGCAGCTTTACTTTCTCTTTGAACTGCTTCGTGCATGTTTTCACCATTCTGTGGATAATACCAAGCTCTTTTCCATTGTCCTACATTCTCAAATTCAGCTTTGTTTTCAACATGCCATTCGTGAATTGGCGTTTTTCTTATTATATCAAAATATTTACCAACATTTCTTCCAACGATAGTACCAAATGTAAGAGGAGTGTAGGGTGGTCTAAATGTTGTAGTACCAAGTTCACCCATTTTAGAAGATGCTGTTTCGGAAATTATTCCCAAGGCATGCATATTCCCAAGTTTACCTTGATCTGTACCCATACCTGTTGTTGTATATCTTTTAACATGTTCAATAGACCTGAAACCTTCTCTTAAGGCTAATTTAATATCTTTGGCTGTTGCATCATTTTGAAAATCTACAAAAGATTTAGTTTTTCCTACAATTTTATTTGAAGGTAATAACCAAATATTTCTTTTTGATTTGTTAAATGCTGAATATATTTCAATATTTTCATATTCGGTTTTCTTGATATTCAAAAATTCTTTGAGTAATTTAGGTGCATTAATTAATATTTCATCTAAAGTAAAATCACCATTACAACTTCCAATACTTATCTGATTTGATGGATAATTATTTGGAATAAAAACTTGATCATCATCTCTAAATTTAAGTTTTCCACCCGATTGAGTAAATAAATGAACTGCTGGTGTCCAACCTCCTGAAATACCCAAACTATCGCATGAAATATTTTCTTTTGATCCTATAACCTTTTGACCATCTTTAGACAATTTCATTATAGAGACACTTTTTATTCTTTTGTATCCAAATGTATCTACAATTGTGTAACCTTTATAAATTTTTATATTGTTTTTTTCAGTTTCTTTAATAAGTTTAGAATCAATTTCTTCTCTATTGTCAATTATCGCTTCTACTTTAACCCCTTTTTGAATTAAACTTATTGCAGTTTCATAAACACTATCATTATTGGTAAATAAAATATTTTTCTCTCCACATGCTACACCAAATAAATCTGCATATTTTTTTATAGCAGATGAGAGTAATATCCCCGGGCGGTCATTATTGTCAAAAATTAAAGGTCTTTCTATAGACCCTGTGGCTGTAATAACTTTTTTAGCGCGTATTTTTAGTAATCTTTGACGTGTTTTATTTACTCTTTGTTCAAGTGGCAAGTGATCAGTTAAATTTTCCCTTGCTAATAAAAAATTATAACCATGAAAAGCAGCAACACTTGTTCTGGTTTTAATTTCTAAATTTTCAATTTTTTTTACTTCATTGATTTCTTTTTCTAACCATGAAGCTGAATTTTGATTGTTAATTTTAAAAAATTCTGAGTCTTGATAAATTGTAGAACCACCTAAATATGATTTTTCCTCAACCAATAGTGTTTTAAAACCGTTTTTTGCAGCGGTTTTTGCTGCAATAAGTCCTGAAATACCTGCACCAATAACTAATACATCGCAATGAATGTATTTGTGTTCATATATGTCAGGGTCTGGAACATCAGGTGATTTTCCTAAACCAGCAGATTTTCTAATAAAATATTCATATTTTTCCCAAAAACTTGCTGGCCACATAAAAGTCTTGTAGTAAAAACCTGAAGGTAATAATGGACTTAAAAGATTGTTTATACCTCCAATATCAAACTTTACACTAGGCCAACAATTTTGACTTGAAGCAACAAGACCTTCATATATTTCTATTTCAGTAGCTCTTACATTTGGTTCTGTTCTTGAGGTTCCATTATGAAGTTGAACTATTGCGTTTGGTTCCTCTGACCCAGCAGTCATAATTCCCCTAGGTCTATGGTATTTAAAACTTCTACCAACTAGGTGAATGTTATTAGACAATAGGGCAGAAGCAAGTGTATCACCTTTAAACCCATAATAAGTTGTACCATTAAATTTAAATGAAATTCGATATGTTTCATCGACTAATTTACTACTTTTAACTCTTAAATTTTTTATCATTGATTATTTAACTGGTGGTTTTTCACCCATTTTGTAAACGGCTTTAATTTCATCATTTGATGTATCTCTCACCATGTTAAACCATTTTCTACAACCATGAATGTGGTTCCATCTTTCGAATTGAATACCTTTAATATTTTTTCTCATAAATAAATATTCTGCCCATTGATCGTCACTTAATTCAGTTGGTTGTTTTGGCCTGACAATATGAGCTTCTCCACCAGCTTTAAATTCACTTTGTTCTCGTTCACCACAAAAAGGACAATTAATTAAAAACATTAGTGTGCTACAGCTGCTGCACCATGTTCGTCCACAAGGTCACCACTTACAAATCTATTCAAATTAAATGCAGCATTAAGTTTGTGCGGTTCATCGTTGGCTATTGTATGCGCAAACAAATCTCCCGAGCCAGGTGTAGCTTTAAATCCTCCTGTTCCCCAACCACAATTAAAATATAAACCTTTGATTGATGTTTTACTTATAATTGGGCTTGCATCTGGACAAATATCTACAATTCCACCCCATTGTCTTAACATTCTCATACGACTAAAGATTGGGTATAACTCTAAAATTGCATTTAATGTCCCCTCAACAATATCATGACTTCCTTTTTGTGAGTACGATACGTAATCATCAGTTCCTGCGCCGATTACTAATTCACCTTTATCTGATTGACTAACATATGCATGAACAGCATTTGACATAACAACTGTATCTATGATTGGTTTTACAGGCTCTGAAACTAAAGCTTGAAGTGGTTTACTCTCTAATGGCAACCTTAATCCAGCCATATTAGCTATCACACTAGAGTGACCTGCAGCTACTACACCAATTTTATTTGTTTTAATAAATCCTTTTGTAGTTTCAATACCTTCAACTGCATCACCATTTCTCTTAATACCATTAACCTCACAATTCTGAATTATATCCACACCCATTTCATCTGCACCTCGTGCATAACCCCATGCAACTGCATCATGTCTTGCAGTTCCAGCTCTTTTTTGTAAAGTTCCACCTAATACAGGGTATCTTATATCTGGAGATGTATTTATTATTGGACAAAATTTTTTAACTTCTTCAGTATTTAAATATACTGCATCAATACCATTAAGTCTGTTAGCATGGGTTCTTCTTTTTAGATCTCTTACATCTTGAAGATTATGAGCAAGATTCATTACTCCTCTTTGACTAAACATTACATTGTAGTTTAATTCTTGAGAAAGGCCTTCCCATATTTTAAGAGCGTGATCATAAAGACCAGCACTTGCATCCCATAAATAATTAGATCTTATAATTGTAGTGTTCCTTCCTGTATTCCCACCACCAATCCAACCTTTTTCAACAACAGCAATATTTTTCATATTATGTTTTTTTGCCAGATAGTAAGCTGTTGCTAAACCATGGCCACCCCCACCAATAATTACCACATCATATTCTTTCTTTGGTTCAGGGTCTTTCCATGCCTTTTCCCAATTTTCATGATAAGAAAAAGCATTTTTAATAAGCGAAAATATTGAATACTTATTTTTCATAATTAATGAATAATTACTTTATTAATGTTGATTATTCAATACAATCAAAGGCGTCAAATTTCTCGGAAGAGTGGGTGAGAGGCTTAAACCAGTCGTTTGCTAAATGACCGTGCGAGGAAACTTGTACCGAGGGTTCGAATCCCTCCTCTTCCGCCATTATTAAAACAAGGGATTATTCTTAAAAAAATCTTTCATTGCAATTGGCTGTTGTTCAAGCACATATCTATATACATTATAATTTTCTAATACTCTTTGGACATAATTTCTAGTTTCTTTAAATTTAATTAATTCAATCCAGTCGATATAATCAATTTGATTTTTTTGAGGATTTTTGTTTATTTTTTTCCAATATCGAACTCTTTTTGGTCCAGCATTGTAAGCAGCCACTGCAAATGGATAAGCACCGTCATATTCAAGAATTAATCCTGCTATATAATGTGATCCTAGGTTAATATTATATTCTGCATCAGTAGTTAACCTAGATTTTGAGTAAGGAAGTTTTGCTTGTTTAGCAACTAGTTTAGCAGTGTAAGGCATTAATTGCATTAACCCTTTTGCACCAGCATGACTATTGGCACTTAAATCAAACTCACTCTCTTGTCTTATGATTGAAAGAATGAAAGCATTATCTGGAATTTTTCTTCCATTAATATATTTAGGTGTGCTTATGATTGGGTAATTATATTTGTTGTGAAATCTTTTTTCATAGGATGCTATTTTAGAAATTTGAATTGCAAAATCAAATCGTTCTATATTTGTTGCAAGTTCAGCTGCTAAAACCTCACTACCACTACCAACATTATCATTAGCCAAATGTCTTAGTATATGTTTAGCATATTTATCTTCATCTAGCTCATCAAGTAAATATATTAATTTGACTAGATCTTTTTTAAAAAAATAATCACGATATTCTTTTTTAACAATCATGTCTTTTGAAAGCTCAAATTTTTCATTTGGACTAATTTCCATAAATGCCAATTGACCGTAGTAAGTGGTCAAATAATTTGTTGCTTCCTTAAACCATTTATAAGATAAATCTTTATCACCAAGTTTTTTATAAGTTTTACCTAACCAATATGCACCTCTTGCTGTACTAATAGGGTATCCAACATTATTATAAAAATTTTCAAAATGTTCTTTGGCTAATACTGGATCATCTAAAAAACTCAATGCAATCCAACCACTCATCCACTCTGCAGCAGCAAATTCAGGTCCATCATTCATTCCATGGTTGCTTGCAATTTTGTAGGCTAATTCATATTTTTTTTTATATATTAATGATCTAGAAATTATTTCTCTTTCAATCCACCATTTATCAGGACGAACCAAGTAATCTTTTGTATTTTTTATCTTTAAAAGTATTTCAACAGAACTATCAACTCTTCCTCTTTTTCTTCTCCATTTTAATCTATCGTAATTTAAACCAGCATCATTTTTAAGATTAGATGGAACTTTAGAGATAGCATTATCGACACCATATGATTTACTCATCAATAGTTGTCTGGCTGTGTATAATAGTTCATAATCTTTAGGTAAATATCTTAATAGTCGTTTTAAGTCCCAGTATTTGTTATTCCAAGCAAGATATTCTGCTCGTTTAATATAATCATCTGCATTAAGATATTTCTTAAATTTCTTACGATAAAATCTTAAATTTGCTTTAGACAATTCAGCTGATATCCAGCCTTCTTTAATAAATCTTATTCCCTTTTCCTTATTACCATTAAGAATAAGACTTTCTCCCAATATCATTTTACCAAAACCACTTAAAGGTTCTGTAGGACCAAACCAATCTATAATTTTTTTTGGACTAATTTTTTCTGTAGAAAGTTTATGTTCTGCTAAATATTTTATTCTTCCAATTCTAGGGTAATCTTCATTTGAGTCTATGAATGTTTTATAATCATAGTAAGAAGCTTGATTTCCCTTTGTAAGTAAATGCCTCCATTGAATAAAGTCATATATAGATTTATCTTTAGCTTTTTTGGCAGTTTTAATTGAAGCTGTCCAACTAGCTTTTTTCATTTCGGAAATTGCTTTTTTTGCTAATGCAAAATCTTTTTTACGATAATATTTTGATATCTTTATTTCTTTTGTTTTTTTTGTTCCAGCAATTAAAGGTTTTTTTTTGGGAAGTATCAGTCCACTTATCTTATTCTCTGGCTTTAATTCAATTTTTTTTTCTATCTCTTTAGTTACTATTTTTGGTATTGGTTTGGGTAAGGGTTTTAGTACATCTATTAATAATTTTTTTTGTGTTAGCTCATCAGATTGGATAGGTTTTTTTAATGGGATTATCTCAGATTGAGCTATAGTTTGTAGACAGAATATATTAACCAATACTATCCAAAATAAGATTTTTTTAATCATAATCTTTTACTATATGAATCTACAATGTATGTTATAAGTATTTATGTTTAAAGGATCAAATGTTGCTTTAGTCACCCCGTTTAAAAATGATAAACTTGATGATGAGACATATATTAATTTAATTCATTTTCATATCCAAAATGGGACAAATGGATTAGTTCCAGCAGGAACAACTGGTGAGTCACCAACTTTAAGTCATGATGAACATGAAAGAGTGATTGAGTTATGTGTAAAAGAAAGTAATGGAAAATTACCAGTTTTTGCAGGTACAGGATCGAACTCTACAGAGGAGGCTATTTCACTTACAACTCATGCAGAAAAAATTGGAGCCACAGGCGCTCTTATTGTAACACCTTATTATAACAAGCCAACACAAGAAGGCTTATACCAACATTATAAAGCAATAAATGACAAATGTGGAATACCTATAATAATTTATAATATTCCTGGTAGATCGGTTATTGATATGTCAGTTGATACTATGGCTAGATTATTTGAATTGAAAAATATTATTGGTGTTAAGGATGCAACTGGAGACCTAAATAGGGTTGAACAAACTTTAGAAAAGATGGGAAATGAATTCATTCAATTAACTGGTAATGACGATAATGCTTTAGAATTTAATAAAAGAGGTGGAGTGGGAGCTATAAGTGTTACTGCAAATATTGCTCCAAAACTTTGTTCTGATTTTCAAAAATTTTCAAAATCTGAAAATAACGATGAAATTAAAGAGGCTGAAAAAATTGATAAAATATTACAACCTCTTCATCATGCAATGTTTGTTGAAAGTAATCCAAGTCCAGTAAAATACGCAGCAAAATTATTAAATCTTTGTGATGATAATGTAAGATTACCTCTTGTAAAAGTGACAGCTGAAACTAAGGATATCGTTAAAAAAGCACTTCATTCTGCAAAACTAGTTTAATGAAAAAAAAAACCAATAGTGGTTTAAAAATAATTTGTCTTAATAAAAAAGCTAGTTTCAATTATTTTTTTGAGGATTTGTTTGAAGCAGGTATTGTCTTAAAAGGTTCTGAAATAAAATCAATTCGTAATGGTAAAGTTAACATAGCAGATTCTTACGCAATAGAAAAAAAAGGTGAAATAGTCTTGATAAATTCACATATTGCATCTTATAAGCAAGCTAGTTATTCAAACCATAATCCAACCGATGAAAGAAAATTATTATTAAATAAGAGAGAAATTAATAAACTAATTGGGAAAATGCAAAGAGACGGGCTTACAATAGTACCTACAAAAATGTATTTTAAAAAAGGAAAAGCAAAATTAGAGTTAGCTGTAGCCAAGGGTAAGAAACAATTTGATAAAAGAGCAGTAAAAAAACAAAGAGACTGGAATCGTGATAGAGCAAGATATATTAGAAAATCAAGTTAATTCTGTCTATTTAGGTATAGGTTCTAATTTAGGAAATAAAATCAATAATATTGAATTAGCTAAATCAAAATTAATTCTTAATGATATTATGATAGTAAAATCATCAAGCTATTATGAGAGTTTGTCTTGGCCTGATAATAACAATCCTAAATTTTATAACGTTGTAGTTAAGGTTCTAACAAAATTATCACCTTTTGAATTAATAAGTGTTTGTAAAACTATTGAAACAAGCCTGGGACGAAAGAAAAGACTTCGAAATGCTCCTAGAGAGTGCGATATTGATATAATTGATTTTAATAGAAGAAAAATGAAAGGTGAATTAAATCTACCTCATTCAAGAATGCATAAAAGAAATTTCGTCCTTTTTCCATTATTTGAGATAGATAAAAATTGGAAACATCCAGTTTTAAAACATTCCATAAAAAAACTATTATTATC